>JBFMDH010000023.1 GCA_040754075.1 Acidobacteriota bacterium | reverse complement strand
AACAGTTTCTGGAGATGATTATTTCAAAGTTAGCTCTGGAGCCAAGTTTGATAAAAAATCATCCTGAATACGATTCGTTACGAAATTATGCGGTTATTGCCGCTTAGTTTTGTCCGAACCATTGATTCATGACTTCTCCATTAATCTGTTGTCGATTCAGCGCGTGAAATTTCAACCCAGGTATTGTAATCGGGAATACCGCATTCCGGGTCGGTGATGCCACGTTCCAGTAAAACATTTCCTTCGGGCCAATGCACCTGCACATTGCCTTTTGCGATTGGCGCAATCCGGCAACGCCCGCGCAACTTGCCTGCACGACTGCGCAGAATAATTTCATCATCATCATTAATCATCAATCGTTCAGCGTCCTCGCGACTGATTAACACATCACCGCGATGCGCGCCATTGAGCGGGTCACGGTCTTTATGCACGATGCTGTTGAATTGTTTGCCGCGTCGCGTCGAAAGTTTCAATTTGTCATTTAGCGATTCGCTTTCAATGGTGATGGCATAAAAATTCCCTTTGCCATTTTCGGTCTTAAAATGCGGAATTGAATGTCCGTTGGCGTCAACGGTTTCGCAAAGTCGTTCACCGCCCCATTGCACCATATCGCCTTTTTGCTTGAGATGCTGAATCCCATCATAAGCGGGAACCGCGCGGGCAATGTCTTCGCGAATCGCTTGCGCGTCTTTGAAATGAATCAAGCGCGCCAACCCCGGCTTCGCTTTTTCGGCAACGAGCATTGGAATTTCCCATTCCGGTTTTGCTTCACCGATGCGACGTCCGTTGATTTCGGGACTGAAATAAATTCGTCGCTCGGTTGAAGTTTCCGTGCCGCCGCCGCGCTGTTCATAACGGGTTTCGGCAGGCAACAAGACCACCGTATCGGCAGGCTCAACCAGCATCTGGGGTGACAGGACAATATCCTGATGCACGCGAAACGGCATTTTTTGAACCGCTTCGCGCACATAATCCGGGTCAGGTAAGGTTTCCAGAAAATTGCCGCCGATTTGATAGAAGCAATCGATTTCTCCGCGATGCGCCGCGTCAATCATCTCAACGCAATTCATCCCTTTCCACGCGGGGGCTTCAAACCCCCAAAGCTCAGAAAACTTTTTCGCTCCCGCTTCATCAACCGCGACACTGCCGGGAAACAGATTGGGAACCGCGCCGACCTCTGCGCCGCCCTGCACACCGGAATGCCCGCGAATCGGAACCAGTCCGCAATGGGCGCGACCGATGAAGCCGCGAGCCAGGGCAAGGTTGGCAATGGCGCGGACATTGACGACGCCGTTGCGATGTTGGGTGATGCCCATTGACCAGACAAAAATTGCGGATTTGGCTTCGCCTAACATGCGCGCAAATCGGAGCATCGCTTCGCGTGTGGTGCCCGATGATTGTTCGAGCAGTTCCCAGGAACTGGCTCCCAGAGCCGTTTTCAGGTCATCGAAGCCTGATGTGTATTGCTTGATGAATTGGTTATCCGTCCAATCATTATCAATCAGATGTTTCAACACGCCCGCAATAAACGCCTGATCGCCGCCCGTGTGAACCTGAAAAAATTCGTCGGCGATTTTGGTTCCGAATAGCGCGCTTTCGGGAACCGATGGCACCCAGTAATGTTCAAGCCCCGGCTCGCGATACGGATTGATGACTACGACGCGCGTGCCTTGTTGTTTGGCATAGTAAATATATTTCGTGGTGACCGGTTGATTGTTCGGCGTATTGCTGCCGAAAAAAATCAACAGGTCGGTGCCGAGCCAATCTTTATATGAACAGGTCGAAGCGCCTACGCCTACAGATTTTTTGAGCGCCACAGTCGAAGGCGCATGACAGATGCGCGATGAATTATCGACGTTATTACTTCCTAAAAAGCGCGCGACTTTTTGTGCCGCGTAATAAGTTTCATTCGTCAGCCCTCGCGAGGTCAGGTACATCGCAAAGCGACGCGGGTCTGTGGTTTGAATTCGTGAAGCAATCGTGTTCGTCGCTTCATCCCAACTGATGCGCGTGAAACCGGCGTCGCCGCGACGGCGAATCATGGGATAGGGAAGGCGACCGAGTTCGCGCAACTCTTTGGCAGTCATTTTGGCAAGTCGTTCGGGGTCGGAAAAATGTTTTACATCAAGCGCCGGCATGGTGTTCAACCGCATGAGGTCGAGCCTGACCATGCAAAGATGTACGCCGTCAAGCGTGTAATCTCTGATGCCGGTCGTGCCAAGCGCACAGCCATCGCAAACTCCCTGAGTTAAAATGCGCCACGCAAACGGCAATTCATCGCGATTGCGCCAGATGACTTTTGCCATTTCGAGATAGTGATTGGGTTTGGTATACCCGATGCCATTGGGCGACAGGCTCACCCAATTGTCGTTATCGAGAATTTTTTTCGACATATAGTTTATGCGGAGTTCAATAATGAGCTTAAGTAGAAATAAATTCTTTAAGCGAATCTAAAAAGTTTCCCAGTCAAATTGGCGAAACTCTGAAAGTAGCGCGTAATCATTGGGGTTTCGTGTAATAATCGTAATGCCATTGTTGGCTCCTGACATGGCAATCAACGCATCATTAGTAAGCCGCGCCCTACCGATTAAATCGAAACCGTATTTCAAGCCAACCTGACAAAGAATTTGTCCCGCGAGAATCCAATCATTTCTTGATGGAACTAACAATCGCCCCACTTTAACAAAATCCCTTTCCATCTGGGCAAAAGCTTTTCTCGCTCTGGCGTCTACCGCGCCTGCATAAAGTTCTTCGAGAACCACCACGCTGAGCCATAAGGGTCGAGTTCGCTTATCGTTTGCGCGGGCTGCGCGCCTTAGCGAAAGAATGGCGCGCTCTCCTTGTCGCAAAGCATGAATATAAACCGATGTATCGAATAGAATTCCCGACATGGTTTATCAACTGTCCAGCCGTCCAAATACGTCCTTTACTTCAATATTACTTTTTAAGAGGCGTTCGGTAGCCAGCCACGCTCGACGATTCTTTTCACGTTCAGCAATGACTTCATCCAAAGCGCGTTCAATCGTTTCGACTTCATTGCTGGTTCCAAGCAATTTTTGCGCGCGTCTTAATTTTTTCTCACTTAAAATATAGGTTTTTTTATTACCTTTGGCAGGTGTTGCCATATCTATTCCCTCCGTATTGAGAAATCATAATTGAAATTTATTGGACAAGCCAATGCGACAACTTTCACAATCTTATGTGCGGAAATCCGGGTCTGCTTTTCTTACTCATTTGCTATGCTACAATACGCGGGATGATTTTAGTAATAGATAACTACGATTCGTTTACCTATAATCTGGTGCAATATCTCGGTGAAATGGGACAGGACGTTCAGGTGTATCGCAACGATGAAATCACCCTGCAACAAATCGCCCAACTGAAACCCGACAAAATGGTGATTTCGCCGGGACCGGGAACGCCCGATAGCGCGGGCATCACCCTGTCTTTAATTAAAGAGTTCGCCGGTAAAATTCCGATTCTTGGCGTCTGTCTTGGGCATCAATCCATCGGACAGGTGTTTGGCGGCAAAGTCATTCGCGCGCCTTACTTGATGCACGGAAAAATTTCGGAAATCTGTCACGATAACCAAACGATTTTTCGCGGCTTGCCTTATCGCTTCAAAGCCACGCGCTATCATTCGTTGATTGTTGATAAAGACAGCGTGCCCGATTGTCTGGAAGTTTCAGCAACCACGCCTGACGGAATTGTAATGGGACTGCGCCACAAAAAATTCCCTGTCGAAGGGGTGCAGTTTCATCCCGAATCGATTATGACCGATCACGGCAAACGCCTGCTTGAAAATTTTGTCAAAGCGAAATGAGGAACGATGAATGTTGAAGATGACCGCGCCCGAAATTGAAGATTTCATCGCTACCCATTTTGCCGGGGATAGAGCGAAACTCGCCTTTAAAGTCGAACACGCCGAAGAGATGTTCGCGCAAACCCGTTTGCATTTTAAACCGAAATTTTTGCGGCACGGCGGAGTGATTGCCGGGCCTACCCTGATGATGCTTGCCGACACAACGATGTTCGTAGTCATCTTAGCGATGATTGGACCCGAAACCAGCACCTTTACGACCAATTTGAATATCAATTTTTTGCGAACCACACCCGCAAAAGACGTGATAGCCAAAGCGCGATTACTCAAATTGGGGAAACGTCTGGCGGTTGGCGATGTCACGATGTTTTCGGATGGCGAAGCCGAACCTGTCGCCCATGCGACCGTGACTTATTCGATTCCACCAAAGCGCAAATAAACGCGACGCTAAAATCAAAATTCTTTTTTGCAATGACAGCAGACCCGAAAAAATTTAAAGGCATTCTTTCGGCAGGCGGCATCCTTGACCGCATCGTCGCGAAACGCCTTGAACGCCTTGAACAGGCGAAACCGCGCACCTCGTTTAGCGAATTGGTTGACGCCTGCGCGAAAGCTGAAATCACCCATCGTTCATTCAGTGACGCCATCTCTCGACCAGACCAAACCAATATCATTGCCGAAGTCAAACACCGTTCGCCGTCAAAAGGGGTGATTCGCGAAAATTTCAATCACCTGGAGATTGCCAGAGAATACGCGGCGGCGGGCGCGGCGGCGATGAGCGTGCTGACGGAAGAAGATTTCTTCGCCGGGTCGTTGAATTATTTGCAGGAAATCCATGCACAAACCGATGTGCCGCTGCTCAGGAAAGATTTCATCATTGATGAATATCAAATCTATGAAGCCTGTCTTTCTGGCGCGAGCGCCATCTTGCTCATCACCGCGATACTTGATGATGAGTTGCTTGCGGCTTTTATTAAACGCGCCGCCGAACTCAACCTCGATGCCTTAGTCGAAGTCCACACCGAAAACGAAATGCGCCGCGCCATTCAAGCAGATGCAAAAATCATTGGTGTCAATAACCGCGACCTGACGACCTTTAATGTTGATTTAGAAACTTCGATTCGCCTCGCCGCGCTCGCACCGACGAATGCGGCACTGGTGAGCGAAAGCGGCATCACCACCCGCGAAGATATTCAAAAATTAAAAGCCGCAGGCTACGATGCTTTTTTAATCGGTGAACATTTCATGCGGCAGAAAGATATTGGGAATTCATTAAAAGCCTTATTTGATGATTAAATAGATTTGAGGAGAGCAAATGTCCGATCAGAAATTGCCTTCACGCCGTGAAGATTTTGCCGAGTGGTATAACCAACTGGTACTGAGAGCCGAACTTGCAGATTACGCGCCGGTTCGCGGTTGTATGATTGTGCGCCCTTATGGCTGGGCGCTCTGGGAAAATATTCAACAGGCGCTTGATAAACGCTTCAAAGCCACAGGGCACGTCAATGCCGCGTTCCCTTTATTCATTCCGAAAAGCTTCATCGAAAAAGAAGCCTCGCACGTCGAAGGCTTTTCGCCGGAACTCGCGGTCGTCACCATCGGCGGCGGCAAAACCTTGGAAGAACCTCTAGTCGTTCGCCCGACTTCGGAAACCATCATCGGACATTCGTTTGCCAAATGGATTCAATCCTACAGAGATTTGCCGTTGCTCATCAATCAGTGGAACAGCGTGGTGCGTTGGGAACTGCGCACCAAACTCTTTTTGCGCACGCTGGAATTTTACTGGCAGGAAGGGCACACGGCGCATGCGACCCTGGAGGAAGCTGAATTTGAAACCCGCCAGATGCTCGATGTCTATACGGACTTTGCGGTAAACGAAGCGGCGATTCCGGTGATACCCGGTCGCAAATCTGATTCCGAACGTTTTGCGGGAGCCGACCGCACCTATTCGATTGAAGCGATGATGGGCGACGGCAAAGCTCTGCAAGCGGGAACCTCGCACAATCTCGGACAGAATTTCGCCAAAGCGTTTGAGATAAAATACCTTGATAATAAAGGCGAATTGCAACATTGCTGGACGACTTCGTGGGGACTTTCGACGCGCTTCATCGGCGCAATCATTATGGTGCATGGCGACGATAAAGGTTTGGTGTTGCCGCCGCGAGTTGCGCCTTTTCAAGTCGTCATTGTGCCGATTTACAAAACCGATGAAGAGAAAACTACGGTGATGGAGTTGGCGCGAAAAGTTTTCGCGGAACTTGTAGACGCCGAGGTTCGCGTGAAAATGGATGAACGCGAAGGCATGACGCCGGGATTCAAATTCAATGATTGGGAGATGCGCGGCGTGCCGCTGCGCATAGAGATTGGTCCGAAAGACGTGGCGAATAACACCGTCGTTTTGGCGCGGCGCGATAAGATCGGCAAAGAAGGGAAATCGTTTGTCAGTCGAGACGGCTTAACCGCAAGCGTCAAAGAGATGCTCGTCACCATTCAAAAAGCCTTGTTTGATAAGGCGCTCGCCTTTCGTGAAGCGAACACCGAGCAGCCGAAAGATTATGAAGCGTTCAAGGCAGCAATTGAAAAAGGTTTTGCGCTTTGTCACTGGTGCGGCGACGCCGAATGTGAAGCGAAAATCAAAGAAGAGACCAAAGCGACGACGCGCTGCATTCCTTTGGAGCAAGAGCCGGGTGCAGGCGTTTGCATTCGTTGCGGCAAGCCTGCAAATGAGCAAACGATTTTCGCGAAGGCATATTAGCGAACCATTCATCCAACAAGCTTGATAATTGATGCGAATTGTTTGGCAAGAAACTGATGTCAAAGGTACGAGTTAAAATTTGCGGCATCCGAACTTTTGTCGAAGCCAGCGCGGCTGTTGAACAGGGCGCGGACGCGCTTGGCTTTAACTTCTGGACGAAGAGTCCGCGTTACCTTGCGCCCGATGAAGCGCGGAAAATCATTCATCGCTTGCCGCCGTTTGTCAGTTGTGTTGGCGTCTTTGTCAATGAATCCGCAGTGCGCATCAATCAAATCGTTGAGCAAACCGGCATCAATGCCGTGCAATTGCATGGTGATGAAACGCCCGAATTTATTGGTGATTTGTTGCCTGTAAAAATTATCAAAGCCTTTCGCGTCGGCGAAGATTTCGACATCAATGTACTGACCAGATTTTCCGCGAGCGCGTTTTTGTTAGACGCCAAAGTCAAAGGCGAATATGGCGGCACCGGCATGCGATTTGATTGGCGCATCGCTATTGAAGCGCAAAAAATCGCGCCGATTATTTTGGCAGGCGGTCTGACGAGTGCGAATGTCAGCGAAGCGATTCAATTCGTGCGCCCCTTCGCCGTTGATGTGTGCAGCGGCGTTGAGGCTGAACCCGGCAGAAAAGATTTACAGAAACTGCGCGAGTTTTTGAATAAAGTCAGGCAGTTCAGTTAATGCCATTTTCTAAATTCAAATCTGAAACCCACCCGCGAGCGCCAGTAATTTGTCATACGATGCAGCCGATGGGCTGGAGATGATGACAATGTAAGGACCTTTTTTGTAAAACAAAATTCGTTCGCCACTGTCTTCTGCCAGAAGCCCCTCTTCGTTACCGACTGACACCGAGCGCATGGCAGTCAAACCAATCGTCCAACGTAAAAACATCCAGGTATTCGAGGCTCTGCGAGCCGAAACAAAATCGCAGTTGATGACATTCCACTCTTTGCGCGCGCCATCAAGATACCGCGCCACCGTCATGCGTTCAGGCAAGATTATTCGCAATTGCGCTAACGCTTTTTGCGCTTCGGCATCGCTTTTACCCACACCCGATTCAACCTCATTCATGGCGCGGTCAAAATCTTCGGATGTAAAGGTATTGACTTCTTGCAGCGCCAAATCTGCGGGCGGTCTTGCCGGAAGCGTCCATAATGAACTTTTAACTTCCGGGTAATCATTCAATCCTTCGCCATTGCCGACGTTGCGCGCCAAACGGTCGGCGGTTTCCTGCAAGGCAGGATTGGGCGAATAAATAATAATCACGATGTTTCCGGCTTGTTTCGACAACACATAAACCACGGTTTGCGCATTGCGTATGCGCGAGCCTGAATAGATGTCACCGTCGGGGCTGTTGACTTTGACGCCGGTTCGGTCGCCGCGCATCGTCCCGCTCACGGTATCGGCGATTTCATTGCCAAAATCCGCCGGCGCATCCAGAACATGCACGTAAACGCTATCGCTGGTTGACGCCGTTGCCGTTCCCGATTTGGCATTTGCGGAAGTGGTCGCAACTTGGGTTTGCGGACGATAAGTTGCCGAAGTCATAGCTCCGGCTTTTCGCGTAATCGCAGTTTTATCAACCCCCGGCGGCAACCATTCTTTCGGTGTCTTTACGGTTGTTGAGCCGCCTTGTTGTCCGAAATTTTGCGTCACCACCGCAGTCGGTTTAGCCTGGGCGGTGGTTGCGGTGTCCACGGGAAACTCGCTCATGGTGCCTTCAGCGCGTTGCGGCAGTTGCGGTTGTTGCCGATTGGGCGGGGTGTAGGGAATTTCGCGAAACAGGAAAAACCAGGCGACGACGCCGATGATGAGTAAGGCGACTGCGCCCACCGCTAAACCGACAAGCGCGGTATTGCCGCTTGCAGCTCGCGCAGGCGCAGCAGTCATCGGCACAGGGTTGCCGCACTCACCGCAAAAAGTTTCCGACGGTTCAAGCGTCGCTTGGCAATGAGGACAACGCGGCGGCGCGGTCGGGGCGTTCGGGTCTCTGGCTTCACCCGATGCCAGGTATGCCGGAACAAACAGGTTGACTACGGGCAAGAGAATTAAGGCTCCTATCCAGGAAGGCTTGCCGCGCACCTCTGCAATCGACATCCAGACAATTGCAAACGCAAAGATATTGACCAGCGGAATCAACATCAACAACACCAATGCGCCTGAACGCCTGGCGATTTGACACATCAAAATCAGATTGAGTACGGGAAACCAGGCGAAGGCAGCATTCGGCGTGTGGCTTTTGCGCGCAATAATCATCAGCGTGATGCTGAAGTACAGATAAAAAATTAAACCGAATATGAAGAAGATAGCTAAAGAGCCAAGCAAAGCTTGTAAAGGGCTGGCATCAGGCGCAGTCGGTTGCATAGTTGCCTCCTGTGAAAAAAATGAATGACTTTTTGCGGTCAGGCTTTTCAATCATCCGCGATGGTCAATCACCCACCATCCCGAATCTTTGAACGGTGAAGTCGGCATCAACGACATTCAACAGGTGCCCGCAGAAACCGCAAAACAAATCATCTTGATCAACTGCTGCTGCGCAATTCGGGCACCTGTGAGCTTTCCAGGTTTTTTCAAAATCATGACGGGCAGGCGATTGGGGTTTTAAGTTTTCCTTGCCCTCGTACATTAAATAATTTTCAACCGCGCGAATCACATCTTCGGCGGTAATCATGTTCAGACATTCAGGCAGTTTGCGCCCGCTATTCAAGGTCACCGGTCTTACACATAGACTGTGGTCTTTTTCGTCGCCGTCATTTAACGGTTCAACGCGACTTTTCCAACAGCCGCCGTTATCGCAACAGGGCAACGCGCCCATCGTGTGCAGATATTGATGGTGCGGATAGGCTTCCCATTGTGAAGGTTCCCGACCTCCGGCAATCACCACGCAGGGGCGATTGGGCGGGCGTCCGGGTTTGCTTTCAACCGCTGCCGCAAGGTGCATGAACATGGTCACCGGACAAATCACCCCATCGGCGTGATACATCAATCTGACGATTTGTCGCAAATCGGTTTTCCCCACCAAATCAAGCGCGCCTCTCAGCTTGGGATGAAAATGCCCACCTTCACCACATTGAACAAAGCGCAGACGACCTTGAAAATAATCAACCACCTGTTGAGCGCGCTCAATGTCCCACCATTTCGCTGTGTAATCCCATTTGCCGCCGCTCACGATTATCCAGAAACGCGCGCCTAATCCTGCGCTTTCCTCGACCTGCGACATCCAGCTTTTTTCTAATGCCGATAAATGAATATCGCCTTTGAAGGCGTGCGGTTCAATGTTCACGCCAAGCTGTTCCTGTAAATACAAGCGAAATCCATGAATGAAGTGATACGGGAGTTGATTGGATTGATGAATGAGCGGGTATTCGCATTGAATCAATTCCACTTCCGGGTCGCTTTCGTCAAGCGGCGCGAGGTAAGGATTATTTTCCCAAAGCGCCGAGCAGGAGGTTCTGACATCGGTGATAAATTTATCGGGGTGCGTCAGATGCAAATCGCGGACAGCCGCCGTTAAAGTGATGATGTCGCCGGGACTCAGGTGGGTTTTCAATAGCAGTTTTCGTTTAGATTGCGTGGAGTGAATGATGGCTTTTCTCTGCAAAATCGTTTGATAGCCGGAATAACTGATTTCCCAACCATTGGCTAAGAGAAAGGGAACAGCGCGCGCCCCTTTGCCGGTAAATTCGCGGTTTCGATAAACCGTATCATCGAAAATAATGATGGATTGTTGATGCAGATGCCTTAACGCCGCCTGCGTTTCATCCAATGCGTGCTGATGAGAATTGGGATTTTCGGTGTCGAGGCTATCAAGTAACAACACATCAATCGGCTGGTTGAAATTTTTAAGAAAGCTTACTGAATCCGCGCATTCAAGGCGCGCGCAGGTCATCTCATCGGTTGCTTTGCGCGCAAATTCGCAATACTCAGGATTGATGTCAACGGAAATCAACTGTCCACCGGCGCGTTGCAAATAAGCGCCGAAAAGATAGGTGCTGTAACCGGCTCCCCGCCAGTCTTCGGCGGCGCGAATGCAACCGGTTTCAACAATCAACGGATTGGCGAATCGTTCGCTAAGCAATCGCAACAATTTGTCATAGCTTGTGTGACGGTCAACATAGCGGCTGAGTCCGTTACCATATCCGCGTTCCCAGTCTGATACGAATTGCTGCAATTGAACATCGGCGGCAATAAGGCGTTCGCTTAAATAGCGCGGTTTGCCAAGCATTTTGATGGCGTTTTCGGCAATGAAATCGGTAGTCACCGCATCGCCTTCGCAATGAACGATGTTATAAGCGAGGCGCGCTTTTTGATTCCATTCAATGGTGCTGTTGCGCGGCACGATGGCTAATTGATTATCGCGCGGCAGGGTAATGCGCGCCGGATAATGATAGGTGTGCGGAAAGATTCCGATAGCGGGCGTTTTAGTATAACGCGCCAGATGCAGGGGACCGCTGTCGATGCCGATGAGCAAATCAGCCTCTTCGATAAGCGCAATCAGGGTGGGAACATCAATCCATTTCCAATCATCGGTGAGGTGTCGGACGCGAAAGCTCGCCAGCCTTGGCACGCGATTATCCCAATCTAACAGCACTAATGTTCCGTCAAAACGATCCAAAAGTTTTTGATAGAGTTCAAGGGTTAAATCGGGAGAGAGGCTTTTGCTCTCTTGAAACGAATTGCCGATGGTGTGAAGCAGGATAATCGGGCGCGGCAAGGCGGCAAGAAATTTTCTAACTTCTTGCCAAACCGTTTCGCCAATCAAGGGAAAGATGTCGAGTTTGACGTCGCAGAACTCTTGCCATAAATCTTTAGGCGAACCGATGTCCGGCATCGGGGCTTTGCCGAGGTTGCTGGCGGCTTTATTGCAGATGTAATAATTGCCCGCTGTGAGTGTGCCGACCGGGCTTGATTCATCCCAGGAGACCTGCGGCGCACCGTTTCTTTCGTGAGTGATGTTGATGCCGCAAGGCTCGAATAATAGTCTTTTGTCGGGATTGCAGGACAGCAGAATGTCATACCCGCGTCGGACATAGAGCGGCAATTGATGCGCGAAATAGGTACAATCGCCGAGTCCGTGTCCGAAATGAATGTTAATTATCTTGCCCATGAGCATCCTGCAAAGCGGATTGAGTTGATGGGATACCAACCTGTTCAAACGTCGGTTAATTTGTAAAATGGTATAAACGGCGGCGCGGGATACAGCGCATCGGTATTCACAAGCAATCGCTTCTCGACTTCGTCATACCAGCCGACAATTTCTGTTGCGTAATCTTTCGGCGATAAATCATTTCGTTTGCGTGCCGTTGCGATTTCGATAATTTTTGCGATGTCTTCGGCTCGGTCAGCCGATTGCAGGCATGCCAACGCCAACAACTTCACCAACGAGCCTTGATAGGCGGATACGGCGGCAGAAAGAAAGGCGCGATTTAAAAAGAAATCAACGCTTTCTGTAATGACGCGAATGACGGTCTCTCTTAGTTCCGGGAAATCTGCTGCGGCAAGTAGGTAATACAGGAAGACCGCTTTTTGCGCTTCAAACGGCAGACCGGATAATTTGGCTGAATTTAAGACCTCGGTTGCCGCCTCTGCGATGAGCAGGTTTGAAGGAGAGCGAAACGCAGTTTGTATGCTGATTTCATCCAGCCGGGTCATGATGGGACTTCTTCTTTCAGCTTTGTCACATTCCAAGGCGACGCGATATTGCCAGAGAATTAATTGTCGGCTGCCGGATAATTTATACATCTCCTCGTGTGGCGTGAGGTTTCGTCCGATGGCGAAGAACAGACCTAAAGGAACAGCGGTGGTGTTCAACCATTCCCAGAAATTGGCATCCGCCGTATATTTATCTATGAAGGCTCTAACGCGCTCGACCTCCAACGCTTGAGTGGCTTCTTCCCGATAGTCAGGCATGTTTACTCCTTTACTCAAAGCTCAAGATTGCAATCTCAGATTGCCGGCTCAAACACGTTATTCCGCAGAAGTCCGGTTATTTCATTTATCGAAGCATGGGTTTTCGGGTGCGCTCGTCCATAAGAGGTTCGGTTATACATATCAACTTTATCGTTGTAGGCTTTTAACATCTCCTGCTTCATTTCGTCCTCGGTCATTTCCTGTAAACCCAGCCCGGTGTATTTTCCATTGCCCAGGTAGATGGCATTCTCGCCCTGCCACGCGCCGACGTCTTTGCCGAAAGCCTTTCTAAAATCTTCCGAGTGATAATCCGGGTGTCCTTTAATATAGCACCAGTCACCGGGTTCCAATGGCGCACTGGGGTCTTTGGTGTTGAAGAAATTGAAAACCGGGCTTTGGGTTGATACTTCCATGCCGTTCTTGAAAAGAGCATTGAATTTGTCCGCACCGATGGTATCTAAAATGGCTTTGTAATAAATGGCTGATATTGCCGAAAGGCATTCCATCTTACTGCCGGAGCCATTGCGGAAAATCGCTTCAATGGCATCACTGGGTTTGACGCCGGGTTTTAATGTCCAATTCACCCACCCTTGATTGTCCCAAAAATTCGGGTCTAAGTGCCCGTCATAACCGATGGTCTGGTTCGCCCGATTCATGGCATTGATAATGTTGCGGCGCAACTCATCCTCACTGATAGGACTTTCAGATGATGCAGCGGAAGATGATGAAGATTCGCTTGAAGCGGATGGGCTGGAACTTTCTGAACTCGAACCAGCCGATGAACTGTATGACGCTGAACTCTCCGAAGATGAACTTTCGGATGAAGCACTTTCCGACGATGAAGCGGATGATTCCGAACTTGAACTCTCTGAAGATGAACTCGAAGACTGTATCTCTGAAGATGAACTTTCCGATGAAGAACTTTCCGAAGCTGAACTCAAAGATGAAGAACTTTCGGATGATAGAGAACTCGATTCTGAAGAAGACGGGCTTGGCGAAAGCGATGAACTGGAAGGCTCCGCGGATGGGCTTGCTGATGAAGACGGCGGCGCGGGTATCGCATCGCCCCTACGCCATGACCAGGTGACGGTGTTGCTGCGTATGCCATCTCGCCCGATGATGTGATACTTGAAAACCACCGGTTGACCTTTGCCCAGATAATAGCTCCAACGGGTATGCACGGTTGAACTGAAAATGGTTTTCGGGTCGATCTGCTCATGGTCGGACATATTGCCGCCGGTATAGGAATCCCCTGAGAAAAATACATCATCGCCGGTGTTATTGATGTAGGGCATGGTGATGTCAAAGGTGTAATAAACCGTCGGTCCCCACACCGGATCATCATATCCCCTCTCTATACGAGTGGGGATAACGGTCATGCTGATTATCCAGAGCAAGGGACCGGAACTTGAACTTTCGCTCGCTGCCGGTGAAGAACTCTCCGATAAACTTGATGCCGAACTCTCCCACGAACCAGAGGTTGAAGAATCTGATGATACGACGGAACTATCAGATGACGAACTGCTCACATCGGATGATGAAAGGCTGCTGTCGGAAGTTGAGCTGAGACTCGAAGACAAACTGTCTGATGAGGAACTGAGACTCGATGACAAACTATCTGATGAAGAACTCAAACTGCTTGATGATGAAAGCCCCGACGAGCTTAAAGCTGATGAATCGGAACTCAAGGAATCGGATGACCCGCTTGACAGCGACTCGGATGAAGCCATCCCGGAAGGACTGATACTCGACTGCCAGGAAGGACTCATTGATGAAGCATCGGAGGCTTGAGAACTTGCGTAATAAGAAGGCTCTCGGCTCTTGTCACCCGGCGGCTCTTCGTTGACCTCCGGAGGGATGGCGTTGCCAATGGCGGTGCCCAGTCCGGTTGGCACGCCGCCAAGCCCGGCGCTTTGACCGGCTAAGTTTGCTCCGCCTTGATTGATAATATTCGTTGGGTCTGAGGCAATTTCCGATAAGCCGCCGTCATCTGCAAGCCCCAGTTTAGCCAGCAACAGATACCAGCCGATGCTGATGAAGAGAGGAATCAAGGTTGATGCGGCAAATTTAAGCGGTGGGGCTTTGGTTTTTGAACGGCTCGCTCGAATGTATGAAAACGCCATCGAGCCAATCATCCATAGAACCGATGCCAGCGGAAAATAGATTGAACTGGTGGTGGGAATCAACAGACTCGCCAGCGGATTGGCGGCGACATCATCGAAACCGCCGCTTAGACCGACCGCCAGAAAATGGATGATCGCGCCGATGAGAAAGCCGCGCACGAAGGCTTTAAATCGCGCTTTAATAATTCTGAAAGGAAGCAACAATAGCCCTGCGACGGAAAAGCGTCCGTGTTTATCGAATATGCCGGAATTGGTTTTAATAAAACGGCTGAGGCTTTCAAAAAAAGTGGTGATGAAATTTTTGCCCGGTCTAGCGGTTTGCGGGGCGCTTTGAAAATCAACCTTGAATACCGCAGTTTTGGACAATTTATCGTAATAGGTTTGTTTGGCAGCGCCAAAAATCGAAAGGCTGGCAAAAAACGAAATGATTCCGGGTAATAACAAAAGCCAGCGCACCGGGTCAGGCGCTTGGAGTTGCCCAAGTAAAGTAATCAGCAGATTGCATAGACAAATAATGCCGACCTTTAATTGCCAACGACGCTTCAAGGCGTCATGGGTAACTTCAAAGGGCGGCAAGTGCGCGCCGGTCGCCGATGGATAAAGGTTTGCAGTGGAGTTGTCAGCGCCTTCCGCGCCCAAAACCATCAAACCCAGCAGGCGTTTGCCTATGGTGTAGCCAAATAACACCTCGATGAAATAATAAGCGCCAATAATGACCGGGGAAATCCATAAAAGCCCTGTCGCCAAAGTGAGAGCGAAAACCAGAACCGTAGTAATCACTCCATCAATGATTGCCGCAACAAACCTTAAAGGAAAACCTTCGCGTTGAATAACCCTGCCCGAAGGTTTGATTTTAAACTCCGGTTGCTCAACGGGCGCGCCCGGTTGAATATGCGGGACGGGTTGCTTACCAAATTGTTGCTGTCCGAGATGGCTTTGTGCAGGGAAAGGTTGAGGTGTTGGTGAAGCATATGGCTGGGGCACAGAATAACCGGGCGGCGCAACGATTAATGTCGGTTCACCGCAGCGCGTACAAAATCTGGTATTGGCTTTTAAAGGCGCGCCGCATTTTATACAAAAAGCCTGTGGCAGATTGCCGGGCGCAGACGTTTGGTCAGGCGGTCTGGTCGGTTGAGCATCAACGAACTTTTCCTGTGGCGCGATGGGTGGCGCAACCGGCAAGCCACATTTCGTGCAGAACTTTTTATTGGGTTTGAGTGGAGCGCCACAACGCGCACAATTAGCCACCGGATTTCTCCTTTGGACTATTTGTTAATTTCAACCGGTTCGACAATGATAAAACTGCTTCTCGTCATCGCATCGGTTTCAATAAAGATTTGATAAATGCCCGTCTTCTCAAATCGCATCGGCACAACTTGCTCGCTTTCGACCTGCATCGTTTGGTTGGTCTGTTTGACGCGCACGGAAATCGCGTCGCTTTGCGAATTATCAATTTTTATCTGCTCATGGTTTTCTATACGAAGCCAGTCGGGATTTAGCGCCTTGCCCTCGACGCGAAAGGTTTGCGGTTGCACCCGCGCATCGCGTTCGCGCATTGAGGGCGCAGTCAGCAACCAAAGCGCCGCCATCGCCGTTGCCATTGAAAGGCTCGCCAGCAAAACATACCGGTACTGATTGGTAAAATTCCAGGTTTTTTCCGGCTTTTGTATCATCAAACCCAAAGGCAACCCGTAAGCCAGGTGTCCTAAGTAGGCGATGGCGATTGCCTGATAATTTCCCGACAGGTGAAAAATAGTTGCAAACGGAGAAAGGATGGCGATGGTTTCCAGTAAACCTGCCCAGATGATTGCATAAACAAAATGGCGACCCGGACTCAGCAAAGCATACATGATGCCGAAGGTGATGCCGTTCGAGAAATGATATGACCAACCGACCAGTTCGGTCAGGCGTGAAGATGTGGCGCTATCTAACAACCAAATTCCATAGGCGCTGATGGGCGCAAAAATCCGTTGCCCCGAAAATGTGAACGGCACACGCGCCAGGTCGTAAGCAATGGTTCCGGCAAGCCCACCTAAAAAGCCGATGATTAAATCTCTGCTTAGTTGTGACTGTCCTGATTTGATTGCCCAAATCCAGAAGGTGAGTAAGACGACCATGCCGGGCAACATCAAATAAAGGGTTACGGTTTTCATTGACGCGATGCCGTATACTTTAGCCAGCAATGCGCCTCCCGAAGGGATACATAAAAAGATACAGATAGTTCTTGACCAAAAAGTTTGCCGAACGTCGGGTGAGAAAAACGATTGTGCAAAATTGCAAGCCCACATAATAAGATTGTCAATGAAACGGCTGTTTATCGTGTTGCTGTGAATTCCACTTTCGGACTTCTATGCTATAATCCAGCCTTCGTTTTGCAGGTGATGACAGGCTGTTAAATAGCAGGCGAGTTATATCACTGTTCTTAAAAAAAAGTAACGAAATTTTGACGAAATTAATCAAAAAGCGCAGTAATAAAGCATGAATAATTATCACTTACCGGATGCAGGCGGTCATTTTGGGCAATACGGCGGGCGCTTTGTCCCGGAAACCTTGATGCAGCCGCTCGAAGCGTTGACCGTAGCTTATGAAGCGGCAAAACAGGACACCGGGTTTCAGGCGGAATTCAACAATCTGCTTTCTAAGTTTGTCGGCAGAGCGACGCCGTTAATGTTTGCCGAACGCTTAACCAACTATCTCGGCGGCGCGAAAATTTATCTCAAACGCGAAGACCTCTGTCACACCGGCGCGCATAAAATCAACAACGCTATTGGACAGGCGTTACTGGCGCGGCGCATGAACAAACCGCGCATCATTGCCGAAACCGGCGCGGGACAACATGGCGTGGCGACGGCGACCGTGTGCGCATTGATGAATCTGCAATGTGTGGTTTATATGGGCACCGAAGATATGCGCCGTCAGGAGTTGAATGTTTTTCGCATGCGACTGCTCGGTGCGGATGTCGTCGGCGTTGATGCGGGCAGCCGGACATTGAAAGACGCCATCAATGAAGCGTTGCGCGATTGGGTTACGAATGTCGGGGATACCTATTATTTATTAGGTTCAGCCCTGGGTCCGCACCCTTACCCGATGATGGTCAGGGATTTTCAATCGGTGATTGGACGCGAAGCGCGCGAACAGATTTTGCAAGCCGAAGGGCGATTGCCTGATTTATTGATTGCCTGCGTCGGTGGCGGCAGCAATGCCATCGGGCTGTTTTACGAATTCATTAAAGATGAAGATGTGAGAATGCTCGGCGTCGAGGCGGGCGGACGCGAAATCAAACTGGGCGAACACGCGGCGCGTTTCAGCGGCGGAAAACCCGGCGTGTTGCAAGGGACGCGCAGTTATATTTTGCAGGATGAGGCGGGACAAATCGCGCTGACGCATTCGATTTCCGCAGGACTGGATTATTCGGCAATCGGGCCCGAACACGCTTACCTGCATGACGCTGAACGCATCGCTTATACTTCGGCAAATGATGAAGAGGCATTAGCGGCGTTTCAACTTCTGGCGAAACTCGAAGGCATCATTCCGGCGCTGGAAAGCGCCCACGCCGTAGCCGAAGTGATTAAGACCGCGCCTAAGATGAAGCGCGATGAAATCATCGTTGTCAATCTTTCGGGGCGCGGCGATAAAGATGTCAATACCGTGATGCCACTATTGGAAGAAGGGGAGAAAGGGTGAAGGGGAGAAGGGGAGTGGAAGGCGTTTTAACAAATTCCCGCTCCAATCAAACGATGACACGAATCGAAGCCAGATTTGCAGCGTTGAAAAAAGCGAAACGCCAGGCGTTTATTCCTTAATAGCACGGCAAACAACGTAAAAGCCAAAATGACTGATTGACAATGGAGTGATTCCAATGAGCCGCCAGTTGAACCGAAATTATCGCACTGCCGAATTACCTGATGAATCTGTAATAGGAATCAGTTTGGGTCAACGTCGCAAACAAATTCAAGCGGTTTGCCAAGCTATCGTCAACAAATTTAAGCCTGAAAAAATCGTCCTGTTTGGTTCGTTTGCTTATGGTAAACCGACGCTTGATTCGGATGTTGATTTGTTAATTGTGATGCCGTTTGAAGGAAGCCCGTTTCGCCAGGCGTCTGAGTTACTCTCGCACATCATTAACACGGTAGGAATCTTGCCTCTGGATTTGCTGGTGCGAACTACAGAACAAATTTCCGAGAGATTACAGATAGGCGACCGGTTTATTCGAGAAATCCTTGAGCGTGGAAAGGTGATGTATGAAAAAGACCACGCTTGAATGGATAAACAAGGCAGAAGAGGATTGGCACGTTGCCAATATGAGCTATCGCGCCCGTAAACATCCAAGCTATGACGCGGCGGTTTTTCATGCTCAACAATGTGCCGAAAAATATCTGAAAGCCGGATTGGAAGAAGCTGGAATTCCTTTTGGAAGAACCCATGATTTATTGGTTTTGCATCAACTGATTTTACCTTCGGAGCCAAATTGGGTAGTCTTGCAACCATTTTTGATTTACCTTAATCCATTTGCTGTTGCCTATCGCTATCCGGGAATTACAGCCACTAAATCTGATGCAAAAGACGCAATTAAAAATTGTAAGCAAGTGCGAATGGTGATTCGGATTAATTTCAGATTGCCAGTTTAATTTTTTAAATGTTGTATTGAGACGTTAGAAAATGAGCAGAATTAAAACAAGATTTGCAGCGTTGAAAAAAGCGAAACGCCAGGCGTTTATTCCTTATATCACGGCGGGCGATCCGAATCTCGAAGCGACAGAAAAAATCATTCTCGAACTCGCGAAAACCGGCGCGGATATTATCGAACTCGGGGTGCCGTTTTCCGACCCGATGGCGGATGGAGTGGTGATTCAACGGGCTTCGGAGCGCGCCTTGTTGAATCAAGTGAGCGTGCGCGATTGTCTCAACCTAGTCAAACGCATTCGCCGGCATTGCGATGTGCCGATTGTGCTCTTCAGCTATTTGAACCCGTTGTTATCACTGGACAATATGGGTAAGGAATTAAGTGAAGCCGAAGTTGATGGGGTGTTGATAACCGACCTCGTGCCCGAAGAAGCCGGTGAATACATCAAACAGATGCGTGAAGCCAACATTGATACGATATTTTTGGTCGCGCCGACGAGCACCGATGCCCGCTTGAAATTAATCGCTGACGTTTGCACCGGGTTTGTCTATGCGGTATCGCGAACCGGAGTCACGGGGGTGCAACAGAGTTTATCGGAGTCGGCGGCAAGTCTGGTGGGGCGTGTGCGACGTTTTACGGATTTGCCGGTTGCCGTAGGATTTGGCGTTTCAACTCCCGAACAAGTTGCCGAAGTCTGGCAACACGCCGATGCCGCGGTGGTCGGCAGTCGCCTTGTCGCCGAAATCGAAAAATATGGACACCATGAATCGTTGATTGAAAAAGTTGGCGAGCTAACTCAGCGGTTGGTTTCTCTGAGAGGTGTGCAGTAGGATGGCGATTTCCGAATATACCATTCGCCTGGCGGAACTTGATGAAGTGATGCGGATGCCGGAAATCGAATGTGCGGCGGCAAAACTTTTTCGCGAGACGCCTTATGATTATCTGGTCGATAGCGAACCCCATTCGCTTGAGTTTTATAAGGCGCGACAACAGGAAAATCTTTTATGGGTAGTTGTCGATTGCGAGAATCATCCGGTAGGGTTTGCGGCGGTGCGAATTTTAGACGATGAAGTTTACCTGCACGAATTGGATGTCGTTCCCGAACACGGCAGAAAAGGGTTGGGAACAAGGTTGATTTTTGCAGTTGGTGATTGGGCAAACTCAGCAGGGTTTTCGGCGATTACTTTATCGACATTTATGGATGTCGCGTGGAATGCGCCGTTTTATGAAAAACTGGGTTTCAGAATTCTTGGTGATGATGAATTGACGGAACCGTTCAAAACAATTCGTCGCGAAGAAGCCGAAAACCAATTGCCACTTGATAAGCGCGTGCTGATGCGCTGGAATTTTTAAAGCGAAGTTTTGATTTTACCGAAATGATTGAGGGTTGAATTGGACATCAGTGATTGGCGTGACGAAATCGATAGACTTGATGAAGAGTTGGTCAAACTCCTGAACCGGCGCTCGCAATGTGCGCTGGAAATCGGACGTATCAAACACGAATTGGGAATCCCGGTCTATTCACCGACCCGCGAAGCTGAAGTGATTCGCCACGTCACCGGCATTAATCCGGGACCGCTTGATGGCGGCGCCATTCGTCGCCTCTTTGAACGCATCATTGACGAATCGCGAACCCTTGAACGCATCACCATGGAACGCGAAAAAGATGAGCCGCATTTGCCGGAATTGAACGCGAATGCAATAAACGAAGCGGAAGAGGAAAAGTAATGATTGTGGTTATGGAAGAGACCGCCACAGAAGCGCAGGTCTCTCAGGTTTTGGAAAAAATTATTGAACTGGGTTTCGATATTTATCGCACCACCGGCGCGCGTTATACGATTCTGGGGGCGGTCGGTTCGCGGGAAGTCAGAGCCTCGGATGTGGAAACCCTTGAAGTTTTACCGGGCGTCAAAGATATCGTCAGGATCAGCGGACCTTCGGTAAAAAAAATCAAACGCGCTGTGAAATCGCCGACTCAAACTCAACCTGAGAGTTTATTTAAACAGGTCACGATTTTCGGTGTAGGCTTGATCGGCGGCTCATTTGCGCTGGCGTTGAGACAAGCGGGACTGGCGGAAAAGATTTTCGGTTGCGGCGATAAAAAATTTTTAGAACCTGCGCTGACGCATCACGTAATAGATGGCGTTGATGACGCCTTTGAAAAGGGCGAGGTGAGCGATGCCGACTTGATTTATCTGGCGGCTCCGGTCAGCGCGATTATTGATTTTATTAAGGAAAAGGGGCAATTGATTAAACCCGGAACTTTGGTGACGGATGCCGGAAGCGCCAAACGCGACATTTGCAAAATCGCCAATGAGTGTTTGCCTGACGGGGTGCAATTTATTGGCGGGCATCCGATGGCGGGTTCGCACCGCGTAGGCGTCGAATTTGCCAGTGCGGATTTATTTAAACATGCGCCTTATGTGATGGTTGCCGATAACCAGCGCCCGCCATCAAAAGAAGCCTTAGAAAACATCAAACGGGTGGTTCAAACAATCGGCGGTCGTTCGATACTTTTAACGGCTGAACAGCATGATGAAATGGTCGCGCGCATTTCGCATGCGCCGCAGTTGCTGTCGATTGCTGTGGCGCTGGCGGTTGAAAAATCGCAAGGGAAAGCCGCACTCACCATTGCCGGAAGAGGCTTTGCCGATATGTCGAGACTGGCGCAAAGCAGTTGGTCTGTATGGGAAGACATCGTTGAAGCGAACACGGATTATATTGCTTCTGCACTTGCAGAGGTTATAATCGAACTGCAAGCGATTCAGAAAAGTGTCGAAACCAAAGACCTCTCGCAATTGCAGAAAGCTTTTCAAGCAGCTAACGATTTCTTGCTTGAAGCCCCCTAAATGGTTCAGGGTTTGATTAGCACTGGAAACAGTGATTTACTGTTTCGTGAGTGATGGTTCAAGGTGGAGTGAGATGGCAACATTTGTGATTGGCGATATACACGGAAGACTGGATTTACTTGATCAACTCATCCGCGATGTCCCCTGGGATTTAAAAAAAGATAAAATTATTTTTCTCGGCGATTTGATTGACCGGGGAATAAGTTCGCCGGGCGTTGTCGGTCGCGTGATCGAACTTTGTGAAGCCAATCCCCAGGTTGTGGTTTTACGCGGAAACCATGAACAGATGATGCTCGATTGCCTGGAATACGGCGAATTGCAATGGTTGATTCCCGAAAATGGCGGACAGATTACCCTGGCTTCGTATGGCATCAATTTATCGGAAATCGAAGACATTTCGGACATCAAAATTCCTCAGGAACATATTGATTTCTGTAACAGCCTGCCGTTTTATCATGAAGACGAGCAGGCGATTTATGTTCATGCGGGACTGGTGCCGGGCGAGCATCCGTCGATGATTGATTCCGATGTCTTGATATGGACGCGCGACATGGATTTTTTCAGGAACTATCACGGCAAACTCTGTTTTTTCGGTCACACGCCGACGCATTACCTGCCAAAAGACGGGCGACGAAAATTTGGCATTTATATTCACGGCAGTTGTGTGGGCATTGACACCAGCGGCTTTGAAAACAGCCCGCTCTCCTGCATCAATGTTGAATCCTTTGCGCTCTATCAAGCCTACCCATCAGGCATCACCGAAGTCGAACGGTTGCGCGCCTTAAAACCCGCTGCCATGTCGCTTGCCGCAGACTGATGGGTTTAACGTTCTATGCGAATCGCCCTCCTGTCATTGTTGGTTATTTTTTTACTCCTGCTATCCTCCTGTTCAAGCCCGCTGCTTGATGAGCGATTTTACGATAACAATTTAGACAATTGGCAAGTCATCGAAGACCCCGATACGGTCGAAATTCCCGCGAATTGGCGGGTCGAAAAAGATGGCTGGTTGCACCAGCGCAGCAACATCTGGGGCAAGCGCGGCGATTTTCTCGGTCGCTGGTACGGCACATTTATAGTTGCGGGCGACACCGATTGGACAGACTATCGCTTGGCAGTAACGGCAAAGCCCGAAGATGATGACGGCTTCGGTGTGGTCGTTCGCTTTAAAGATGAGAGCCATTTTTATCGATTGTTTTTTCTCGATGATACCCTGAGCGGCGGTCCCTTGATGCGATTAGACAAGCGCGAAGGCGCGGATTACACTGAGCTTTGGTCAGATAAAAAAGGCTACGACCGGGGCAAAGAAATTTTTATTGAAGTAGAAGCCACCGGCGATATCATTCGCGCCTTCAAAGATGGCAAACTTTTATGCGAAGTGCGTGACCAGTCATATAAGCAAGGAAAAATCGGGCTTTTCTGTTATTCGCAAAGTCATCAGTTATTCGATAACGTGCGGGTAACCTCCAAATAATTCGATGTGTTTGGAGTCATTATGTTATATGCACCTTGACCGGTAAATCATCTTTCCACAAAAATGCTAGTCAAATTTTAGGCTTCCTAATTTTCTTCGCGGAGGTATAGGAGTGAAAAACAAAGTTCTGCTTGTTCTTCCAGTTGTCGTATTTCTTTCGTCAGTTACGTTGGCTCAAAAAAGCGAAATTCGCATTGTTAAAAAGGTGACCTCAGCGGAAGCTTTTCCCGGTCAGTTACTGCAACTCTATGTTGATGGCATCAGTAGTAATCCGATGACCTTGATTCCCAGCGAACGTTTTCAAGTGGTCGTCACGCAAGAAGGCGTAAGTTATCAAGCAAAGGTTCGCTCTGCGGCTGCGACGATGCTCAATATGAAAGTTCTGCAACAGAGGAATTCATCGGCTGAGAAAACTTCTGAGCCGAATAAGGAAACTCTTCCTGCCGAATTGGCAACTTTTCAGGGAGTTTTATTCACCGTGCCGCAAGGTCTCAGAGAAGGTGAGGCGACGGCGGTGGTGATTTATCGTGATAAACGCAGCGATGAATTTCAATTTAAAGTGGTCAATAAACCATTAACTCCGAAGATTTGGTTTGCTGTGAAAACAGTTGAAATTCCTCAGAACCTTCCGACCAACAAATTGCCCGGCAAAACGCCTCCAAAACCGATTTTTGAACGAGGGCAGGAAGAAGAAATTAACCTTACGCCACTCGTTGATCCTGAAACCCCTGATTCAGCCGTTCTGGTCACTTTCAAACAAAGCGCAATCAAACGTGAAGTATTTGCCAGAGTTGAACGCAATGATCCGAAATTTATAGATGATAGACAGATGAATTTTGGAGCGCCACGATATATCGTAACCGTAACCACGCCGCTTGATTTGCTTCCGGGTGAAGCCGAAATGGAAGTGCGATTACGTGCGCATGGTTTTGTCAGCGAACCGGATTCGGTAAAAATAGAGGTTGCTGATTTTACCAAAGCCGAAGTCTTAAAGCCGGTCATCATGTCCTTGAGTCAATCCCGAATCGGGGTCGGTCAATCGGTAATGGTGTTTGTTAATGATATTAAAAGATTGGTTCCAAACCCTATGGAAACTCGAATCATCCTTGAGCAAAATTCTCAACGTATCGTGTTGAAGCCTGAAAGAAATTCGGCGGAGTTTATGCCAGGTCAGGATGTATCGCTACCGGTTTTTTTAGTCATAAGAATAGGAAAGGAATTGATCGGCAATGTCACCTTGAGAGTTTTTAATCCGGCGCGTGGAGAACAGGCTGGTTTGAGTGACAGCATTCCTCTGGAAATCGTTAATGAAGTGGTGCCGCCCACGCTTAAAAAAGTGAACGAAGCGACTAATCAGGATTTATCGCCGTTACGCATGATGCGACAAATGGCGATTGATGCGGGGCGTGATTTCCCTGAATACAACCCGAATGCTCGTTATGTCACAATAACTGCATTTGGACTCGATTTTGACCCGAACAATCTCCGCATACGCTTTATTCAGGGAGGAAAAGAATTCACTCTGAAGTTTGCAGATTATTCTGTCAGTTTGAACGAGATGTTCATTGTTCGATTGCCGGATGAAATCATTCCCGGATTGGTTCAGGTTGCTATTCAAAATAAAGCTGACGGACGATGGAGCGAAGCCGTTACCAAAGAGTTTGAAGTTACCAAACCAAATCGGAAGTAATCATATTTTTAAATCATGGGGTTGATATGTCAAAAGCAGTGATACTTGGTGCAGCGCGAACCGCCATCGGTGGATTTGGCGGGTCGTTAAAAGATGTTCCGGTTACTGAACTGGGACGTCTTGTCATTAATGCCGCGATTGAACGCGCGGGAATTGAACGTGGTCAGGTTCAGGAAGTGATTCTGGGAAATGTGTTGCAAGCCGGTAACGGCATGAACTCGGCGCGTCAGGCGGCGCTTGCCGCTGGGCTTTCAGCAACGGTTCCGGCATTTGCGGTCAACAAAGTTTGCGGGTCGGGACTCAAAGCCGTCGCGCTTGCGGCGCAAGCCATCAATGCCGGTGATGCCGATTTAATCGTTGCCGGTGGCATGGAATCCATGAGTCGCGCGCCTTATTTGCTGGCAAATGCGCGTTGGGGCTATCGCATGGGCAATGGCGAACTCATCGATTATATGGTTGCCGAAGGTTTGACCTGCGCGATGGAACATTGTCACATGGGGATTACCGCAGAAAATATCGTTGAACAATTTGGCGTGAGCCGCGAAGCGCAGGATGCGTTCTCTGCGGAAAGTCAACAGCGCGCCCTTGCGGCAATTGGCGATGGCAAATTCAAAGATGAAATCGTCCCGGTGATGCTGGCGCAAAAGAAAGGCGACCCCGTCGCCTTTCAAACCGATGAACGCCCGCGCGCCGCAACCACGGCGGAATCGTTAGCCAAACTCAAACCGGCATTCAAACGCGATGGCGGGTCAGTGACCGCTGGCAATGCTTCGGGCATCAATGACGGGGCAGCAGCGTTGGTGGTTGCAAGTGACAGGCAAGCCGCGCAATCCGGGGTTGCGCCGATAGCGCGCATTGTCGCGTATGCTTCGGCAGGGGTTGAGCCGAGAATTATGGGCATGGGTCCGGTTCCCGCCATTCGTCGGGCGTTGGAAAAAGCCAATCTCAATTTGAGCGATATTGATTTGTTTGAACTCAACGAAGCGTTTGCGGCGCAAAGCCTCGCGGTGGTCAGCGAACTTGGACTCGATTCGGCGAAGGTGAATGTCAATGGCGGCGCGATTGCGCTCGGTCATCCGATTGGCGCAAGCGGCGCGCGAATTCTTGTAACCTTGCTTTATGAGATGCAACGACGCGACGCGAAACGCGGGCTGGCGGCGCTATGTATCGGCGGCGGTCAAGGCATCGCGATGATTGTTGAACGGTAGGTATGAATTTGCATGGGCGGTCAAAAACTGCTCAACGAAAATTTTTGCGTTGAGCAGTGGTTTGTGAGCGTCAGTTGTAGGGTGAGTTTTAAAACCTATGAGCGAAGAATCTGAAACTGCAAAAGTCGGCATCGGGCAAAACGCGCCGGTGATTATCTATCTCCATTCACCGAGAGAAAAGCTCTGGGGATTGGTTCAGGAAATCAATCAAGCGGGCGTGTATATGCGCGGCATTGATTTGAACACCTTTGATGATTGGACGCGAATGCTGGCGCGGGGTGAACGAAACATCGGACTCACGCAACTCTTCTTCCCGATGTGGCGCGTGGAAAGAATTACGCTTGATGAGCGGGTGGATGATATTCCGTCGCTTGCCGAACGCTTTCAGGAAAATGTCGGGTTGAGTATCGAAGACTATTTCTCGAAGTAAACAGATGCCGCAATGCGTTAACCGAAACCAGAATGGTTAAAGCGTTGCGGCATTGGTGTATTTTAAGGGAGGTGAGAAAAAATTTCCGGGTCAAGTTTAACCGAATAATTCAATTGATTGATGGTGATTTCCTGAACGAATTTGCCATCCTGATACATCACGCGCCGCGATGGAACCAGGGTATTTTGTACGACTCTGAATGGCGTATAAAAATATGAAATGCGGTATTTCACGGGCGGTTGTCCCTCGGTTAAGGCAACCGTGTATTCGGCGTGAACCACGCGATAGGTTTTGGCGCTTATCCAATAAGTGGTTTTTGAGCCATCCTTGGAAGTCATTTCCAGCACATTGCATTCAACCCCGACGACGGTTTCCGGTTTTTTCAATTCCAGTGTTGAACCATCCTCTTTATACCGCAGCAATGCAGCGAATTCATGTGTGAGTTGGGCTTTGAATGCGGCTTCGGCTTCGGGGCGCGGATTGATGTATTGAGCATTTTGTGCTGACCAGACCGACGCGCCATTATAAGCGATGACATATTTAACCGAACTTGCCGCGCCCTGGCGTTGCGCCGAATCGGGAGTGGTCAAATCCAAATCAACCCGTAATAAATCATCAGTGGATTTTTCGCGCATAGTTTGCCGCAGCAGATATGTGCCGGTGATGTCGCCCTGGTCGGTTGCCAGGCGAATGGTGCCCTCTTCCTGAATGTTGGCGCGCGCGGCTTTGAGCGCAGGGCGCGTTCCATAAGCGATAATCACAAACTCGGCGACGGCTTCTGCCGGCGTGATTTGCGGGGCAGCCTCTTTCTCTTTCTTTCCGGTTTTTTCGACCTCTTTCGGAGACGCGATTTTCGTCGTGTCTTTCTTCAATTCCTCTTGCAGCTTTTTCTTATCTTCGGGCTGCTTTTTTTCTTGTTCAACCGGTTTCTTTTCTTCCTGAGCCGCGACCCAAGCGAAGTGCGGCATCAAAGTAAAAACCAATAACCAACTGGTAATTGCCAAGCTGCGACGAAAAACGGACGGAAGAAAGGTTCGCAAAGATTCAAACAAGGTAAATGTTCCTCCTACGGATAACCTATTCATATGTTCTGGCAGTCGTGATTTTTATGATTAGAATCAAGGGGAATTCTAGCACACGTTAATCGCCTGTCACACCTGAAAGTATGCCCAATGACTTCGTTGACAGTCCATCAAAGGCTTGCGTAAACTCAGGCAAAAAGCAGCAGGAGGAAAATAGCAATTGATCGCACAACTGACCGGAAAACTCGCCTCGAAACAGCCCAACAATGCCATCATCGATGTCGGGGGCGTGGGCTATGAAGTCACCATTCCGATTACCACCTTTTATGTTCTCGGAGAAATCGGTTCGGAAGTCACTTTAAAAATTCATACACACGTTCGCGAAGATGCGTTGTTGCTTTACGGATTTGCCACGGCTCGCGATAAGGAACTTTTTCTGAAATTGGTGAGTGTGAGCGGCATCGGTCCCAAAGTCGCCATCACCATGCTTTCAGGAATGCAAGCGCCGGAACTCATCACTGCGATTCAAAAAAATGACCTCGGACGACTGACCACGATTCCCGGTGTCGGTCGTAAAACTGCCGAACGAGTGGTGGTTGAATTGCGTGATAAGCTCGGCAAAATCACGCTTGCCGAAGAAGAGCTTGCCGCAATGCCCGAATCGACGGTTGCCGATTTGACGATTCAGGAAGATACGGTTGCCGCTTTGATTGCGCTTGGCTACCCGAAACCACTGGCTGAAAAAGCCGTGTCATCAGCGATGCGCGAAGATGGCGAGATGACGATTCAGGCGGTACTCAAACGGTCACTCAAACGCCTGTCGCGTTAAGTGGATTTCTTGATTACAAAAAATAATTAAACATTCTTCCGGCGCTTGCCGTACAGCGAGGTGTCTATAACTAAATCCAGAAATTAAGGGAAGCAGTCAATGAAGAGTTTTTACTCTTTTTACACAGATGCGACGAAAATCGCCCTGCAATCAATCTTTGCTCATAAACTCAGAGCCTTTTTAACCCTCATCGGCATTATTATCGGAGTGGCATCTGTGGTGGTCGTCGGCGCGGCAATCAGCGGACTCAAAACCTATGTGCTCGATAAAGTATCAAAAGTGCTCGGCGCGAACCATTTTATGATTGCCCGCATGGTGACGCATGGCAGAGTGAGTGATGACGAGTGGGAACGCATGGACAAGCGCAACAAGCGACTCACCTTTGAAGATTTTGAGTGGCTACAACAGCAATGCACGTTTTGCGCGGCGGTTGGCGCGCAAGTCAATGATCGCGTCGATTTGAAAATCAACGGTCAGGAATTGTTCGGCACGCAGGTCGCCGGGGTCACGGCGAACATGGGTGAAATCGAAGACAAAACCGTCGTCGAGGGACGCTTTCTCGTTCCCCACGAAATTGACCACGCCTCTTACGTTGTGGTGATTGGTTATGATTTGAAGGATAAATTTTTTGAGGGCACCGACCCGATTGGTAAGGAACTGAAAGTTCGCGACATTCCCTTGACGGTTGTCGGCGTCGAAGAAAAACGCGGTTCGATGTTCGGACAATCGCTCGATAATCACCTCTATATTCCGATTACCACTTTTGGCAGACTATTCGGCAGGCGGCAAAGTTTACAACTCCACGGCAAAGCCGAAAATCGCGAATCGTTTGAAAAGACCATCGAACAGGCGCGCGTTGCCCTGAGAAATTATCATAAGTTAAAAGGCAACGAAGATGATGATTTCGGATTGGTGAATGTCGAGCAATTTACTGAAACTGCCGATCAATTCACCGGCGCAATCGCCATTGTGATTACGCCGATTACCATGATTTCACTGCTGGTGGGCGGCATTGTCGTAATGAACATTATGCTGGTGAGCGTTACCGAGCGCACCTTTGAAATCGGACTTCGCAAAGCTCTGGGTGCAACCCGCAATCAAATCCTGACGCAGTTTATGATTGAATCCTCGCTGCTCACCTCGTTTGGCGGGGTGTTGGGATTACTCCTGGCATCCGGGATTTCATCACTCATCAGTTCAACTACTCCGATGACCATGACGATTACCGTGTTCTATATCGCGTTGTCATTGGGGGTTTCAACCATCATCGGATTGATTGCCGGAATTTACCCGGCTTTCAAAGCGGCAAAGTTAGACCCCATCAAAGCATTGACCAAAAATTAAGAGGCAAACGTGGCAAGCAATTCATTCACACCGAGAGAAACTTTATACGCCAATGCCGTACAGGAATCATCAAGACTGAGCATCACTTCGATTATCCCCAAAGACACCATATTGATGGCGATTGATAACATCCGCGCCAATAAATTCCGCAGTTTTCTTACGGTGCTGGGCGTGGTTATTGGCGTGGTGGTGGTGATTGTGGTGGCGTCGCTACTCACCGGGATGCGTTCAAGCATCGTGAAATACATCGAAGAATACGGGACGAATAATATTTACGCCTTTCATTTATCGACAGGCATTCAGGCGGGGCCACGTGACCGCAGCGAATGGGCGCGCAAACCTTTGAAACTGGAAGATGCGCAAGCCATCCTCGAACAAGCCGATGCGGTTGAGGATGTTTCTGCCGAGTTATTCATCTGGCAAATTGATCGCACCCTCAACTACAAAGGCACAACCTTTAAACAGGGGCGTCTTTCGGGGGTCTCTCCTAATTTCGCGACCACGTCAAATATCAGCCTCAGTGAAGGGCGGTTCATCAATGAAATCGACGACCAACATCGTCGCGAAGTCATGGTGATTGGTGTGGACGCGGCAGAAGCCTTGTTTCCCAACCGCAGCCGCATCACCGGCGAAAAGGTGATGATGGCGGGAAGCGAATTTGAAATCATTGGCGTGTTGGAAAAACGCAAGAGCGGGATGTTTGGCGAGAGCGAAGAAGACGGGGCGATTTACATCCCTTTGCGAACCGCGCAAAAGCTATCGCCGCGCAGCGAGTTTTTATTTCTGATGATTCGCGCCAAAAGCGGGCAAATTTATACGGCGCTCGATCAGGTCGAAGGCATTCTGAGAAAACAGCGCGGCGTCAAATATAACGACCCGAATAATTTCGATTTGAATACGGCTGATCGCATCATTCAGCAATTCGACAATATCACGCAAGTTGTCGGCTTGATTGCCATCGCCATTTCAAGCGTCGGGTTGCTGGTGGGCGGCATCGGCGTGATGAACATTATGCTCGTAAGCGTCACCGAACGAACCGCAGAAATCGGTGTGCGTAAAGCCATCGGCGCAAGACGCGGCGATATCGTCTGGCAATTTTTACTCGAAGCCATGACCCTCACCTTTTTCGGCGGCATTGTCGGTGTGGTTTTAGCGGTTATCGTCAGTCAAATTATCATCGTCATTTTTCCTACCTTGCCCGCTTCGATTCCGCTCTGGGCGGTGGTTGCCGGGATGGTGGTTTCGGTTTTGGTGGGGCTGATTTTCGGGGTTTTGCCCGCCAGAAAAGCCTCGCGGTTAGACCCGATAGAATGTTTACGTTACGAATAAAATTTTATCTCAATCCAATTCAATCATTTGACTCAATCATCCATCTTTATGATTGCAATTTACATTTCGGTTACATATAATCGCCGACGATTTAGGTGGCAGGATTAGCATCTCACATCAAATAATTTTGGGGATTCAGTGAATGTCGGCTGGCTTAGCAGAATTTGAATTCTCTCCCTGTCCGAAATGTGGGGGAACCGGTTGGGAGCTTGTCGAGGGAAAAGGGGTTCGTCCCTGTCCCTGCAAAAAAGCTGCACGCGCCGAAGTCCTGCTCTCCCAAGCGCGCATTCCTCAACGGTTTTTCACTTCAACATTCGATAATTACAGCACCCATATTCCTTCGCTGACTCGCGCGTTGATGGCTTGCCGTCGGTTTGTCGAAGATTATCCGAATGTCGATGTCGGTTTACTGTTTTTAGGCAGTTGCGGCGTTGGTAAAACGCATCTTGCCGTCTCGGTTTTAAAATCGCTGATTATGAAAGGCATTCCCGGAATGTTTTATGATTTCCGTGATTTGTTAAAAGAGATTCAAGACAGCTATAACCCGAATACCAAAACTTCCGAATTACAAATCCTCTCGCCGATATTTGAAACCGAAGTCCTGGTACTTGATGAACTCGGAGCCAGCAAACCGACCGAGTGGGTGCAGGAAACCATGACCCATATCATCAATAAACGTTACCTCGATAAAAAAGTCACCATCTTTACCTCCAATTATCTCGATATGGCGATTGGCTCTTCGTATGATGAGACCCTGACCGAAAGAGTCGGCGTGCGCTTGCGTTCGCGCCTGAAAGAGATGTGCCGACAGATACTGATTGAAAGCGATGATTATCGTAATGAGATTTCCATTCGTCGCGGCGGCAGATTTACTTCGTAAATAAAATTTTTATCCAACCCGTTCATCCGTCCACGCATCTTTGCCCGCATCAATCCAATCAATGAAAGAGGTGTTATGTTTAAGAAAATTTGTTTCGGAGTGTTGACCTTTCTATTTTCGATTTGCAGTTTTCAATTAAGCCAAACTGGGGAAATGCCGTCGGTCTCGGCTTATGCGTTTCAACCAATCGTCCAAAATCAAGACGACTATCTGATGCCGCTCAGTGAGACCGAACAGTCGTGGAATCAACCCGTCAAGCCGTTCAAGATTATCGGTAATGTTTATTACGTCGGAGCTTCGGATGTCACTTCGTTTTTAATCACCACATCTAGCGGACATATCTTGATTGATAGCGGGTTTGCGCAAACCGTGCCGCAAATCAAAAAAAATATCGCTGAACTCGGATTCAAACTCGAAGACATAAAAATTCTGCTGAACGGTCACGCCCATTATGACCATTGTGGCGGGCTGGCTGACTTGAAAGCGGCTACAGGAGCCAAATTTATGGCGATGGCAGAAGACGCCGAGCTGTTGCAAAGCGGCGGGAAGGGCGATTTCTATTTTGGAGATAAATTGACCTTCAAACCTGTGACTGCCGACCGCAGGTTAAACGATAAAGATACCGTTACACTGGGCGGCATCACCTTAACCGCATACCACACCCCCGGTCATACCAAAGGTTGTACGACCTGGACGATGAAAGCGAGTGAAGGCAATCGCTCTTATAATGTTGTGTTCACCGGCAGCGCCAGCGTGCCCGGTTACAGTTTGATTGATACGCCGAATTACCCGAATATCATCAGTGATTATCAGCGCACGTTTCAGGTGTTGAAGACTTTGTCGTGTGATGTTTTCCTGGCACAGCACGCCTCGTTTTTTAAGTTAAAGCGAAAGCTTGAACGAACGGCGAATCATCTGGGTGGCAATCCGTTTATTGACCCGCAAGGGTTGAAAAATTTCATCGCTAATTCTGAAAAGAATTTTTATGCAGAACTTAAAAAGCAACGCGCTGCGAAGCTGTCGAAATAGAAGCGAAACATTTGGCAAGCGACCTGTGACCGCCTATACTCAAACCTCCAACTGGAAGTTCTCTCAAAACCCTAGCGGAGGAAATTTATGAGCGCGTTACCCATCATGATTGGGGTGTTGTGTTTCTTAGCCATTGCATACCGTTATTACAGCGCCTTTATTGCAGCCAAGGTTATGGCGTTGGATGATTCACGCGAAACGCCTGCGCATACGTTGTATGATGGGCAGAATTATTACCCGACCAACAAGTGGGTTTTGTTCGGTCACCACTTTGCGGCGATTTCCGGCGCGGGTCCGCTCGTCGGTCCCGTGCTTGCCGCGCAGTTCGGATTTCTTCCGGGACTGTTGTGGCTGGTCATCGGCGTAACCATTGGCGGAGCCGTGCATGATTTCATCATTCTCGCTGCTTCGGTTCGTCGCAAAGGCAAATCGCTTGCCGAAATCGCCCGCACCGAACTCGGTCCGGTTTCAGGATTCGTTACCGGACTGGCGATTTTGTTTATCGTGGTAATCGCGCTCGCCGGGTTAGGACTCGTCGTCGTGAAAGCCCTCGGCGAAAGTCCCTGGGGAACCTTTACGGTTGGCTTCACCATTCCGCTTGCGCTGTTTATGGGACTGTATATGTACAAGTTCCGTAAAGGCAAAATCACCGAAGGCACCATCATCGGCGTCATCGGGCTTTTCATCGCGGTGATTCTCGGTGGTCGGATTGCCGAATCGTCGCTCGCTGCAACCTTCACGCTATCGGAAACCACGATTACCTATTTGATGGCAGCCTACGGATTCATTGCTTCTGTGTTGCCTGTATGGATGTTGCTCTGCCCGCGTGATTATCTGAGTTCTTACATGAAAATCGGCACGGTGGCGTTTTTAATTTTAGGTGTGATAATTGTCGCGCCGACGTTGAATATGCCGCCGGTCACCAAATTCATTGAAGGCGGCGGTCCGATTATTCCCGGCAAAATTTATCCGTTTGTGTTTATCACGATTGCCTGCGGCGCGATTTCCGGGTTTCATTCGCTGGTCAGTTCAGGCACCACGCCGAAGATGATTAGCAAAGAGACCGATGCGCGAATGATTGGGTATGGCTCGATGTTAATGGAAGGCGTGGTTGGCGTCGTCGCCTTGATTGCTGCCTCGTCGCTGCTTCCCGGCGATTATTTTTCCATCAACATCGACCAGAAAAATGACGAAGCGAAAGCCGCTTATATGTTATTCGTTGACACGCACAGCAGCGAAGGATTTGATTTGCGCGAAAAGGAACTCGAACGCCTGACACAGGAAACCGGCGAAAAGAATTTGCGCGGACGAACCGGCGGCGCGGTGACGTTGGCGATTGGCATTGCGCGAATTTTTGAAGCAATACCCGGATTCAAGGGGTTGATGAAATACTGGTATCACTTCGCGATTATGTTTGAAGCATTGTTTATTTTGACGACGATTGATACGGGGACACGGGTGGCGAGGTTTATGCTCGGCGAATTTTTCGGAAGAATTTATAAGCCGATTGAAAAACCCGATTGGTTGCCGGGCGCAATTATCACGAGTCTTTTAGTCGTCGCCGGTTGGGTCTACTTCATTCGCACCGGTTCGGTTTCAACCATCTGGCCGATGTTTGGCATCGCTAATCAATTGCTGGCGGCGATTGCGCTTTGTGTGGGTACGACCGTCATCATCAATTCGGGACGCGCGAAATATGCGTGGGTGACGATTACGCCGTTGATTTTTGTGGCGACGACCACCCTGTTTGCCGGATGGCGTTCGATTTTCGATAACTTCATGAAAGATACCTTGAAACCGGAAACCGCCGCGCGCGGTTATACCAATGTCACGCTCACGGCAATCATGATGACCTGTGTGGTGATTGTGCTGGTGGATTCATTAATGAAATGGCGAAAGCGCATTCGTTCATCGACACAATTCGGTGAAGCCGTTCCAGCGGTTGGCGATTAATAGCTGTTGGGCGTTTTTGAAAGAGAATACGGAACAGCCGGAACAAACTGAAAAACCGGAAAACTCAGGCAAATGGTGAATGAATAGTCGCTTGTCTTTTCTGCCGCAATCATAAGCAAATAAAACAACAGGTCAGCGAGCTACAACATATTTGGTTGGCAAACCCTAAATAGATTCCGTCTGTTCCGTTATTTCCGTTTGTTCCGCACTCTTTTTAATACCTGATTGAGCAACCTCTACCTCAACAAGCGATTGTGATTTTTCATTGATGACAAAAACAAAATCGAAGGCTTCGTCTTTGATGCTACGCAAAGTTTCTTGCAACATACTGTACTGCCGCGCTAACGCCTCTTCGGGCACCACGCGATGACGCGAAGCGTTGCGCTCGATACAAACCGCAAACGGAATATCGAAAATCACTGCCGTCGTGTAGAAGTTATGATAAGCAGCGGTTTTCGTTAGCCACACTCTATCGCCGCGCTCAAGATTGGTGGCATCGGCAACCGAGAGCCTGTTTAAAAACAACCGCTTCCTGATAATAAATCGCCATAACTCGAAGGCGTGCCCGGTGACTTTTTGATTGCTTTCATCATCACTGAGCATTGCCCGACAGCCATCCGAAGAGACGATTTGCGTCGGCAGGAAATGTTTTGCGGCAAACGTCGATTTGCCGCACCCTGCGATGCCGCACAAGACCACCAAGGAATTGTCGGGAATGATGATTTTATTCAAGCGGCATAATCTTACACGTTGACCGCGAATTATTTTAGCCCGGTTTGCCGTTAAATATTCAAACCGGTGGGCGCTTCGGGCGTCTCTTCTTTGGTGCCGGTGATTTTAGTGAACAATTTTTTCAGCAAAGCGCCGAGCGCAATGATAATGAAGATAAGGAATTTTTTCCCCGCGACCAGAAAGCCCAAAATCAATTTAAAAAAGCCAACTTTCGCTAAAACTTTACCGGCAATTAAACCGCCGATGCCATATGCCGCCACTTTGTCATACCCTGAATTGAAATCTGTATAACGATGGCCTTCGTTAAATTCAACTAAACCTAAAATATCCTGCATACTGTCTTCGATAGCCGGAAGTTGATTCATCGAAGCCACCGCATTAAAGGACAGGTAACCTTTACGACCAAGAATGCGCACATCATAGTTGAGCGTATTTTCCGGCACCTCGCCAAATTTCAGTTCTTTTGCCCAGTAAAGTTTATGCGTGGATTTATCGTAATGCGGAGAGGCTGCCCAGCCGATCAGTTCGACCGATTCATAACCCATTTTCTTGCGCTCGGCGTTGCCGGTTTGGGTGTCTTCTTTCATCTCCTGCATTAATTCTTTGTAATCCAGGTCTGCTGCATCATCGTCTTTGATATAGCCCTCTTCGTGAAAGGTGATGACCACGCCCCAACTGTTTTCATCAAGCGGGCTGACATTTGATGGAAATAACATTCCTAAAGTCCGCGCGCCGGGAGGATTGCCCCAGGCATCAACCAGGACTTTTTCCGATTGTTCGCCGTTTAAGAAGCGGTATTGTGCAGGAACCTTGAGCGTGGCGATACCGTCACCCAATTTGATAACGCCGTTTTCGTATTTTAACGACGCTTCAAATTCTTCGGCGGTCATCGTATCTGATTTATCTTTTTGTGAATCTTTTCCCTTTCCTTTTGGCTTTTCCGACTTGCTGGCGGCGGGCTTGGGTTTTTCTTTTGCCGGGACAACACTCGAAAAGGTTACAAACATTAAGATGAGCAGGCTGATCATGAAGGGAGTGAGCAGTTTAAAATTCATAGTCTTCTCCGGTAATGCAGGTAAAGTTTTAATTGGATGCGAATGGTTTACGCAAAAAGACACGGCAACCGGTTCGGAACGCAGGAAGCCTGATTCACACACATTCCGAAAAATTAATTTGCGTGAAGGTGTTTTAACATGGCTTGCACAGTCAATCAATCATTTTGTTTGATACATTTTTAGGATAGCTGTTGGCGGGTCGGGTTCGTCGCGATTGTTGATGCCTTGCCCAAGACTGTGGCTCCAGCGATGAATCCACGAAATACCTGCGCCGCCCGTGTATTGATCTGCGATTGCGTAAGCTTTATCTTTCATCGCTTCATCGAGTGAAATAAATGAATAGCCGCGCTTTTTTATGCGCGCAAGCATTTCCGGTAAACATTCGGCATTGATTTGATTGACGTGAATCAGAAAAATCTGCTTGGGTTCATAACCGAGAACTTCGCGCGACCGCTTTTCAATGTAAGCGAACGCCGTATCCAGGAAACTCAAATAATCCGCGCGAATCTGCTTAGCGAGTTGCTCATCACCTCTCTGTTTTGCTCTCGCATAAACTTCGTTAAACAGATAATCCGAATGTTCAATGGTAAACGGCGCAGGCGTATACCCGCGGGCTTTTAAAAAGGCATTCATCGCATCTTTTTTATCCTTCGTATTGCCATCGTGATTAAACGGAAAACGAATATAAAAATTGTGTTGCCCGCGTTCTTTGATTAATTGTCGGGTGATGACTTCGCCGCGAATCACTTCATCTTCAAATTCCGGTTCCGACATTTTGTTGAAATCCAGATGTGCGAAGGTGTGATTGCCAAGCGTCATTCCACTGCCCAGCCAACTGCGAAGGATGTCGATTCGCGCATCAACCTCGCCGGTTTTGTGCAACCTCTGTTCATTGACAAAACCGGTTGCCTGAATGCGATGCGCGACCATTGCATCAAGCATTTGTTTATTCATTTTTTGTAAGCGTTGCAAGGCTTTGCGCTCATCGACCGGTGGCACCAGGACGCCCGGCAAATCATCAATGGTGATAGCGATTTCTCGACGTGGAGTTGAGGGTTGAAGGGATTGGGCTTTGATTGAAAAAGCCGGAAATAGCAGGCTCAAAAATAAAGTAAACAATTGCGCCAAACATAAAACAGTTCTTATCATCGCGCTCGATAAATTGCCTTTCACTATGAATTCAATCAATAAACACGCCGAGAAAGGAAAAGTTCAATTTTAGATTTGATCAAAGCATCACATACTGATGCTTGATTCGTTGAACGCGCTCTTCTGCTTCAAGCTTTTCCAGATGGGCGATGGTTGAGCGCCTCGCTAGCCCATGCCTTGTACATCTCAAACATCAGGAGGATGCCAACCAACCTTCATCCAATTGCGACGAACCGTCACTGCAAGGGTATTATTCAGACAGAGCGTTTCTACTGTCGCCCGTCCCTTCGCAGTTAAACCGATAATTTCGGAACCGTCTTCACTCCAGGAAAAATGTTTGTGCCATTTATCTTTTCTTGGATTGAATAGTGAAACTCGCCGTTTACTCTCCGGGTCGATTCCTTCGGTATTGATCCACTTGGTTTGATTACAAAGTTCACAGGATAAGCAAAGATTGTCCTCAGCGTTTGTGCCGCCTTTCGCAAGCGGTATGATGTGGTCAATTTCAAACCTGCCCATCACAAAGTCTTGATGGCTTAAACAATATTCACAACGATTGCCGGCGCGGGTTCATACAAATTGGCGCGAGGCTTCGGAGATATAGGTCATTCTGACAAAGGCTTTCTTAATCCGCGATTCACTGCTTCGACCATAGCTTCGGATTTACGCAATTGCCCAATCTGGTAAATCCGCAGCAGCGCCGCCAATTCATATTTTTCATCAGCACTTAAACCAATCGTTTTGCCTTTGGACTGTAATTCAGATAAACGAGCGTTCTGTTTCTCGTTCATCTTAGCATCCGCTAAATTAAGCACCTCTTCATTCGATAATGACGATACAGGCGGGTATAAGGCAGTATCAGGCATATCTTCGAGCATCGGCCACATTATTTCCAAGGTATCCACCAGGACATCTTCGACATTCTGGTTGGTGACTTTGCCAAATCGTTTAGCATGCTTAATTAAATTTTCCGGCAAGTTCAACGTTACTTCAACGGACATAATTTAAACTCCTATCGTCCTGATGCTAACACATATTTTGCACCCTCAGAACGCCATACCCGTTCTTCCTCTTCAAGCTTTTCCAGATGGGCGATGGTTGAACGCCGCGCCAGCGGGTGCATTTCGGGCTTCACATCGGTATAAGCGAGCGGCACGATTTCATCCAGTGTCGCCGCGCCGGTTTGCATCGCTTCGAGGATTTTATTTTCGCGCATGGTGCGATGCGCGATGTACTCTTCGATTTTATTTCGCGCATTGGCAATTGCCGGACCGTGTGCGCCATAAAGCGAAGTCAGTTTCGGGAGTTCAAGCAAGCGCCGCAGGGAATCGAAATATTGCTTCATATTGCCTTCGGGCGGGTCAATCACGACAGTGCCGATGCCGACCACCAAATCGCCTGTGATGACATAGCCGAGATTCTCTTCGTAAAAACAGAGATGCCCGCGTGTGTGACCGGGCGTATGCAAAGCGCGCAGCCGCCAGCCCGGATCGCCTTCGATTTCGATCAACTCGTTATCTTCGATGAAGCGCGAAATTTCAATTTGTCCCGGCAATCTCTCGGCTGTCAGGTGGTGCGCGGCAACCGGCACATTCAACCGCCGACTCAAATGCAAAACGCCACCGACGTGATCCGGGTGATGGTGAGTCAGGATAATTTCGCGTACGGTGCGACCTTCGCTCAGCAACTGGTCGATTAAAATATCGAGTTCGCGTTGTTCTTCTTCGTAGGGTGAAGCGGGGTCGATGACCACCAACTCATTGCCGCCGACGATGTAACAATTGGTATGCGTGGCGGGCGGGATGGTCGGGGTTTTTACCGGAAACAGAAACATTCCCGGTTTGAATTCGATGCGCCGTATGGTTTCGCGCCGTGCCTCAGGAACGGCTACCAGAGCCGAATTCAGGGTTTCCGGTTGGTGACCGTGCTCAGCAAGCGTAGTGATGATATGGAGCATCGGGGAAGCAAACATCACTTCGCCGCGTTTCCACATGGCGTGTGCTTCATGGGGGCGAATCCATTCGCCTTCGGCGAGTTCGCCAACGATGATTTCAGGTTCCTGTTGGTCTTCGAGCCAGGTGTAGAAAAAACAGGTGTCGAACCGGCGCGGTGCCATCGGCGGTGTTACCCAGCGCCCTGCGTCAATCAAGCTTGCGCCGTCGATTTCCAATTCATCTTCTTCGAGAATCTCTTTAAAGGTTTTGGTTTTTTCATGCAGCGCCAGACGCTTCGCCCGGAGTTGTTCGCCCGAAAGGCTTTCTACGCCGCGCGCCAGCAGGACGCCTGCCTCTTCAAAAAATTCGCGCACCGCAGCGACGCGCATCAACGCGGCTTCTTGATCATCGCAATTGGCGATGCGAATTTCGAGGTCGTCGGCATCGACCTGCCCGCCGGGAAAGGCATGAAATCCGGGCATAAACCTCAACATTTCACTGCGTTTGACCCAGAACACTTTGGGGTCGTGACGGTCTTTGAGTAAAACGATAACTGCTGCATGCTTGGGTATGACTGTCATAAATGTTGACTATAACACGAAGAATCCGACAAACGCATTTTGCTTTTTGAATTAAAGAGTGGCGGTTATAATTCGCCGCGCGGGAGCGCGCCTATGCAGAATTTCGATAGCGAAAAAGATTATTATGACATCCTCGGCATTGACGAAACCGCGACTTCGGAAGAGATAGAAAAGGCTTATCGCACACAGGCGCGCAAACATCACCCGGATGCGGGCGGCAGCGAAGAGGCGATGAAAGTTTTGAATGAAGCCCGCGATTTGTTGAGCGATAATGAAACGCGACTCGCTTATGATAAAAGCCGACAATCAAACAGCGTGGTTTACGGTTCGTCCTTTGCCTTTGAGGTGAACGACTCGCTGCGCGGTGATGCATTTAAAACTGAAAATGATGACGAAGGTTTTTCGGGTTCGGCGATTCTTGCGGCGACCTGTTTGGGTATCGGCTTGCCGCTTCTATTTTTAGTCGAATCGCAATGGGTGTTTTTTTTGTGGCCGCTGAGAATTGGCGGCATCGGTCTGGTTTTATTCGGCGTGTGGATGGCGCAATCGGCGCTTGCTGCCAGGCATCGCAAACTGAAAAAAGATAAGGCGCGGCATTTATCAAGCCGCATTCTTTTACAGCAAGCCTTATTCTGGGCTTTTACCATTTTGATTTTTGCCATGCTTATCGTCGGGCTGTATTGGCGATGATTCGGTAAATGGGAGAGGCGGTTTATATGCATTGCCCGAATTGCGGAACGAAAGCAACAGATAAGCAAAATTTCTGTAGATATTGCGGATTAAATTTGGAGAAAATCTCACAGGTACTTACCGAACAACTTCCCGAACTGGATACCTCTCTTTTTGATAAGCAGCGCAAAATTGAGGGCTGGGCAAAAGTAGCGGGAATCAGTTTTGGTGTGTTGATTACGCTTATTATGCTTGGGGCATTGGGTTACGCATCGTTGTATGAGAAAGACGCAATTTTACCGGTTTCGTTGGCGTTGATGATGTTGGTTGGCGGTATGCTGGCAATTTCGTTATCGGTTTACTCGGCTTCCTTACGAAGAAAGATAATCGAACAAAGAAAGTTGCAAGCGATAACTCAGGTGGTTGCAGAGACCACGAATAAGTTGTCTTCGGAGCCACAACAAATTTTGCTCTCCTCAGTTACTGAAAAAACCACTGAATTACTGGAAGCTGGCAATACCCCTGAGCAGCAGAGCAAGGCAGAATAAACAATACCTATAAGGATTCCCGACCATTGGCGGTTGTAAAGATGAAAAACTTTTATATTACGATTTTACTCACATTGATAATTGGCTCGCCAGCTTTTGCGCAAAGCGAACAGCAACTGCGCAGCTTTTTTGAAGGCAAAAAAGTCGTGGTCAAAATGGATATGCCCGCGACCGATGATGGCGTGGATGTTTATCCTGAAAGAAATCCATCGCTTGATTCCAGCAAATACGCGCAACGCCTCGGCTATTACGGCAAATCCCTGCGCGAAGGCGATTCGGCAACCATCACCCGAATCAAAGTCAAAGACAATCGCATCGAATTTCAACTTGATGGTGGCGGATATTCACAAAGCGGGTATGTTTCGACTTATGTGCCATCGGCGAATAAAACCGAGCGCGAAAAAAATATCGAAAAAGAGTTGAAAACCGAAACCGACCCCCAACGAAAAAAACGGCTCAAAGAAGAGCTTGAAGATTTAAAAGCCGACCGTCGTCGCGAAGATGCGCGTAATCAGGCGCGCGCCGAGCAGACCGCCGAACTCAAACGCGCGCGTATCGCGCAGGAAAGACTCGTTGCCGGTTCGCGATTCACTATTCGTTATGAGAAAAATTCCGTAGCGCCGCTGACGCCCGAATCAATCATTGAAGCCTTGCAACAGTTCGTCGAATTTCCGCCGCAATCATTCGGCGCGATGGCGACCGGCGGGCGAAATCAAAATACCACTAGCCGCGAAGTGATTGCCGATAATCAAGCCATTGTGCGCATTCGTAAAGGGATGACCAGACGGGACGTTGAACGCATACTCGGTTCACCAACCAAAGTTCTCAACCGTACGGAAGCAGGCGTAAAAATCAGTTCACGCACCTATTCAACTGATGAGGTGATCGTGCAAGCCGAATTTGCCGACGATATTTTGATTCGCTTCACCATTACCTCACAATGAGAAAAACTTAATCGAGCAAATCAACGCAAATTAAGATTGCCACAACCGCTAAGCAGTAAACAGACTGATTCGCAAACGCTTTACAGGAGGAAACCATGAATTGGCTTGTCGCTCGTATGAAATGGGTCATGCTGGTGTGTGGGGTGCTGACTTGCGCCATGCTTTACACGGCAATCGCGCCGCAGGCAGCTTTGCGTTCAACTTTCGGAGAATCGCTGGAAGGGGCGCTTGCGGAAATCATTGTGCGAAACTGGGGAGTGTTGATTACGCTGGTTGGCGCGATGCTCATCTATGGCGCGTACAACCCGCCGGTTCGCTCGCTGATTTTGATTGTCGCAGGCATCGGCAAATTGATTTTTATTGCGCTGGTTCTCGTCTATGGCAGGCAATTCCTCAGTCATCAGGCGGGGTTTGTTGTTGTGATTGACCTGCTAATGGTCATTTTATTTTTCGGCTATCTGGTCGCTGTACGTCAGTGGCTAGCGAGGGAGTGATGGGAAAATCTCAAAAATCAAAAATTACGATTAAAGAAATTCTGCTGTTTATGGTGGTAGCGGTGATAGCAGCCATTCTTGTAACGTTGATTCAACGGTGGTGGTTGGGGCAAGCGATTCCAGCTGTAACCGGAGCCGTGATGGGTGTAATTTTGGCTCCGCTGGCGATTCGCATGATGAAAAAAAGTTGAAAGAAAAAAACAAATCAGTATTGATAGAAAAGTTGGCGCATAAATTTCTTGACCGGTTTCAAATATTGGGGCTTTTACCCTTCGCCTTTTTTATTGCCCGATTATTTGAACTAAAACAAAAGGGCGCAGCGCAGGATATTTTCTGGGTCTGCCATTTCTCAAATCTGACGCTGGCAATTGGTATCTTATTTTTTCTGCCAACCGTGATTCGCGCTTCGTTGTACTGGTTGGTTTGTGGCTTGCCGCTCTGGGTCTGGTGGCTCATTCAAGCCGGAACCACCGATATAACTTCGGCTTTCACGCACATCGGCGGGCTAATCATCGGTTTCATCGCGCTTGCAAAAGTTCGCGTCACGGGTAATATTTGGCTCCACGCTTTTTCGGGGTTTATCCTGTTGCAGCAGTATTGTCGTTGGTTTACGCCTGAAAAATTGAATATCAATATGTCGCAGAATCTGTATGTTGAAGGTGTGTATGTCGGCGGCGAAAAATTTTTCAATGTTTACTGGCAATACTGGTTGGGCACGCTGTTAATTATCGCTTTCAATTTATGGTTGATTGAGCGAATCCTGATGAAAGTTTTTCCTGAAAATCAGAACCAGGTAGAGGAGATGAATTGAATGAACCGACGAGATTTTTTATCCATCGCATCCGTTTCAGGCGCAGCCCTGTTGTTAAACAACAAACGGATTGACGCCCGCCCGTCCGCGCAAGCCAAACGCAAATTTAAGCTGAAATATGCGCCGCATTTCGGGATGTTTAAAAACCATGCAGGGCAAGACCCGATTGATGAGTTGAAATTCATGGCTGACCAGGGTTTTACGGCGATGGAAGATAACGGCATGAAAGGTCGCTCGGTCGAATTGCAGGAGCGCATCGGCAAAGAGATGGCGAGACTCGGAATGACTATGGGCGTGTTTGTCGCAACGGCTGATTTTAACAATGTGACCTTTGCATCGAATAAACCGGAAGTGCGGGAAAAATTTTTGCAGGATGTACGCGATTCCGTCGAGGTCGCCAAACGGGTCAATGCCAAATGGTGTACAGTGGTGCCGGGGAGATTTGATTTAGGAATGGAGTGGGATTATCAAACCGCGATTGTGATTGATAATTTAAAACGTTGCGCGGAAATTTGCGAACCGGCGGGATTGGTGATGGTGCTCGAACCCTTAAACCCCTGGCGCGACCATCCGGGATTATTCTTAACCAAAATTCCGCAAGCCTATTTGATTTGCAAAGCCGTGGGCAGCTCGTCGTGCAAAATTCTTTTCGATATGTATCACCAGCAAATCACCGAAGGCAATATCATTCCGAATATCAACAAGGCGTGGGATGAGGTGGCTTATTTTCAGGTCGGCGATAATCCCGGTCGCAAAGAACCGACCACAGGCGAAGTTAATTACCGCAACATCTTTCGCCATCTTCATTCAAAAGGTTTCACAGGCGTGCTGGGAATGGAACATGGCAATTCCAAACCCGGTAAAGAAGGCGAACAGGCAGTGATTGATGCATATGTCGCCTGCGATAATTTTTAATGCAACGATTATCACCAATCAACCAGCATGCGGTTTGCGGGTTGTACGCTGGTTTACTGTTGCGTGGGTTTTTGCAAGGCGCTTTGACTGGCGGCGAGAAGGTTTTTGGCGAATTGATTGTCGGGTTCAAGTTCCAATGCCTTTTTGAGCCATTCAATGGCTTGGTCGTGACGGTTTTGGAAAGCCCAGTACCGACTGTTGTTAATGAACATCGCGACATACACCGGAAACACTTTCTTTTTTACGACATCATCATTTTCAAATTTTAAGCTGCCGTCATTAAGCCCACGAGTCTGAAGTTGAGAAAGGGCTTTTTCCGGGAGCGTCAACTCCTGATTGACGCGAAATAACAGTCCTTGCGGAATGAGTTTGTATTTTTCATTCAAGGCTTTGGTCAATTCGGCGTTCACCCCGCCTTGATTAGCGCCAATCTCCAGAGTGACATAAACCGGAGCCTTGGCGAGGTGACGACTGACGAATGCGAGAATCATGGCGTAAAACCTTTCATTGATGCGCCTGGTCAATTCCGGGTTTTTGGCATAGCGGTCAGGGTCGCGTTCCCAACTTCGCAGGTCTTCCAAAAATTCATTCACTTCATTGCGCGAAGGGTTCATCAAATCGGGATAGACTTGATTTAAATAATCGAAGTACCACGAGCGTCGCAGTTGATTGATGTCTATTGAGATAACATCCGGTCGCCGTTTTTCAATCTCCAGCGCGTATAACATCGGCGAATAAAGTTGCCAGTCTTCGGTCAGCAGCAAGCCGTTTGGCTCAATGGTTTGCAGCGCATTATCAACATAATCCGAAGCAATAAAATATTGCGAACGATTGTTGTAAGCGAAATTGCCCGCGAGGGTAACGAGTGGAATGAGCAACAGCGCGACGGATAGGCGAAGCGGCGTAAGTATTCGCAAAGCGGAAAGCGAATGCAGAAATTCAAATAACCAGCGCACTCCGAAACCAATGGCAATCGTAAAAGCGATAAACGCGGGCAGGTAGTAAGCGTCCTTGTCTTCATCAATCTCATAACCGAGGCAGTAAATCACATCGGCGGAGATGATGAGTAAGAGAAAATAAAAGAGCGTCCGGTCGCGACGAAAAAGCGCAAGCAATCCGCTAAGCCCCAAGCCAACACCCAGCGGCAACCCGTTCGGATTAAACTCGCGCCATAACAGTTTGAAAAATTCGGAAACCCGCGCGGGTGAGAAATCGAAAAAGACCTGATATTGCCTGCCGGTGATGTGCCACCAGAAAGTTTCAAAGGTTCGCGGGTCGCCCCAGTTCATCAGCGGCGAACGCGAGGCGGCGAGCGGTAGATAAAGGTAAATGCTGAGTCCCGCAACCGAGATCAGTGCGGCAATGAGCAACCGCTTGCTCTTAAAAAAAGCGAAGCCTGCGGTTTTAAAAACCAATAGAGCGAGCGCCGGTAAAAGCAAAGCGATGGTTACGTGATGCACACCCAAAGCCATGCCAAAGATGAATGCTGCAAAATAGAGCGATTTATCTTTTCCGGTGAGGGGTTGTTTGCGGTTTCGGGTTTCGATTACCTCACGTCGCCAGCGCATCATTAAAAAGATAATCAGCACACTTAAACAGGCATTCAGCGTGTAGACTTCTGCAAGGGTTGCGTATGCCCACAGGGTTCTTGAAAATGCGAACATCAGTGATGCGATGATTGCCGATGCGATAACCCCGGTTGACGAATCCGGCGTTTCGGTTTTGGTTGAACGTGTCGCGGCTTTCGGTTTTTTTGCCGATTTATTTTTATTTTTGGAACCGGGTTTCTCTGCCGGAGTGTTGAGCGTGATATAAACCAGCAGACTCATTAATGCGGCAGCCGTTGCTGCACATAAGGCGGACAGGAAATGGACGCGAACCGCGAGGTTACCGACGGGCAGATAGGTGAAAAAGTGCGCGAGTAGAGCGTAAAGCGGAAAGCCCGGCGGATGCGCGATGCCGAGGGTTTTGGCAGCGAGAATCAATTCGCCGCTGTCAACCAGCGTGACGGTTGGCGCCAGCGTGAAAAGATACAGCGGCAACGAAAGAATGAAGATCAGCCACGGCAAAAAGCGCCGGATTTTGCCGGGAAATGAACCGTTGTCTGGTTGGTTTAAGTTCGATACTTCGCCGGATTGATTTCCACTCATTCAACTTTTCCAAAATAAAAATGGGCGACCTGGTGGTCGCCCGATATTGTATAAAGCAAAATTCAAGAAGTGAAATTCATAAAAGGCTTTTTGAGCGCCCTGATAGATTTACGGTTTTTTCGGTGTTGCCTCAGGTTTTTTCGGGTCGGGCTTTTTTTCATCAGCCTTCTTCTCATCAACTTTTTTCACTTCATCCTTTGTGGTGGTAGAAGTGGTTTCAGGCTTTTTATCTTTAGCCGGGTCGGTTGCTTCTTCATTATGGATTTCACCCCCGTCATCCAGGACGCGAATCGTACCGGAGAATTTTTTATAGTTGGTGAATTTCACAACCATTCTCACATGAACCGAAAAGCGTTTGAATTCCAGCGTGTCATCAGCATAAACATAGGTCGGAAACCAGTATTTTTCATCGACGTTTTCACGATAGGTTTCAAAGTGCGGATATTGATTGTTTTCATCTTCAGGAACCGCCTGACCGGCAACTTTGACGATTTGTAAATCAATATCATCAACCCAGATTTTGCCGTCGAAATAACGTTCACCCTTGCGGAACTCTTTCGGTTTGACGTTGAAAACATAGGTGTTCAACTCATCAAGCTTTTCTTTGGCAATAAAAGTAATGCGATATTTCGGCAAATCCTCAGTCGTTAAACTGAAGGATTGCGCGCCACCAATGTCTTGAATATCTGCTTGAGTTACGTTGATTTCAGTCAGCGTAGATTGCGGGAAATACGTGATTTTTTCGATGCGATTGCTTTTATTGTCAAACACAATATCGGAAACCCGACGGTAGCGACCGGTAATTGACCCGGCTTCACCGATGGTCATCAAATCATAGTCCTGCGTAAAGGTGTAATTATTCCGGGCAATTTTATTTTCCGTTTCCGAAGCCGCAAACCGCTGAATGATTTCATCAATAGAAAGTTGCGGAGCTTGCGGGGTGGATTTGTTCTGCTGGGCGAATGTTAAAGAGAAAAGGAAGGTGATAGTGATTACCAGGCTCACAAGTTTTAAACGCATAAATTAACTCCTGTTATTTTTCAAGTTTTATTCTAATCTGTCATCGTTGCGTGCGACAAGATGGTGCCCTCGCCAATCATCCGATGCTTGAACGATTGAAGGTTGTTGGTTTGCAAATGAAAATTCTTTTCCTAAGACCGAAGCAATGGCTTTAATCATCCTACCGCTTCGTTTATGATTGATCTTGAGTGCCTTGATGATGATTAGCAGGTCGATTAACTAATTTACGCAATTTTGAATCACTTAAATGAAAATTTTGATATGTAGCGATGGGTCTGAGCAGGCAAATAATGCAATTCAATTTGGCGGTTTGATTGCTCGCGCCTGTCGCGCAGAAACCACACTTTTAGGCATCACTGAAAAACCCAGCGAAGAGGACACCGTTTTTGAAGCATTACGCGAAGGGTTGCATAACCTCAAGGCGCAAGAGGTCAACGCCGAACTGATTATCAAAGCCGGCGAACCGATTGAAGAAATCATCCACCGAACGGAAGAAACTAAATACGACCTGGTGGTGATTGGCGCGGTGCGGAAGGGAACCCGTGGGGCTTTTCTGATGTCTGCAAAAGCCTACAAAATCATCAAGGCGGTTGAACCGCCGGTGCTTGTCGTTATTGGTAAACAAACCCAATTGAAGCGAATTCTTTTATGTAGCGGCGGAGAAAAATATATTGAAAATGCGGTGCATTTTTCCGGTGAAATTGCGCGCAGCGCGGGAGCGACGATTACCCTTTTCCATGTAATGTCTGAGCCGCCCGAAGTCTATTCCGATTTAATTAAAATGGAAGAAGACATTAATCTGCTCCTGCATTCCAATCTGAATCTGGGGCAGAACCTCAGAAAAGAAAAAGAGATGCTCAACGGCATCGGTGTGGAAAGCGATGTGCGGTTGCGTCACGGATTAGTAATTAGCGAAGTCCTGAAAGAGATTAAACGCGGCGACTATGATTTGGTGGTTACCGGTTCATCGCCAACGGGCGGCAACCTGAGAACCTATATTATGGGCAACATCACCAGAGAAATCGTCAACCGCGCCGAATGTGCAGTGTTGGTGGTACGCGGCGCGGAAGTCCCCGCAGGACTGGGAAGCAGTTTGAAAGGCTTTTTTTCCGAAGTATTCGGACAAGGGAAAGAGTGAAAAAGATTGTTCGGCTGCAAGTGGAAGTTATGCATTACAGATGCTATTATTTGACATATGCTTTTTAGAAAACCCAGAGTTGGATTAGACATTAACGCTTATTGTGGAAAATGTAAAACGGAACGCACCCATACGGTCACGGCTATGGATGGCGACATTGTTCGCAAAGTAACCTGTTCGATGTGCAACAGCACACATAATTTCAAACCGGTTGAACCGGCTGGCAAAGAACCGACCAAACGTGTTGGTCGTCCACCGAAATCCGGCAGCACAAGAAAATCGAAAGAAACCGAATTTTCAATTGATCCGGCGAAACCGGTTCGCGCTTATAATACCGAAACCGGCTTTGCCATAGGCGATGTGATACGCCATCCCAAATTCGGGTTGGGTTCGGTCGAGGCGACCTATTTGCCGAATAAAGTTGAAGTGCGTTTTGAAGAAGGGCGAAAAACCCTCATCCACAATATGAAGAACTGTCGTTAATCGAAAAAATCATCGTAATAAAAAAGCCATCACGTGATTGCTCAGGTGATGGCTTTTTTATTTAACCGAATTGGCGCTCGGCTTTATTTTTTGAAAAAGTCAGCATTCTTTTTTATGAAGGACGCCCATTTTCCCGGGACATCGGCTTCATAGAAAATCGCTGAAACCGGACAAGCCGGTTCACAGGCGGCACAATCTGTACAGGTTGTCGGGTCAATGTACATCTGTTCTTCAGTTGCGCCTCCCTGAATACAATCAACGGGACAAACATCAACACAAAACAGTTCTTTTGCGCCGATGCACGGTTCACAGATTACAAACGCCAAACTTTTTACTCCTTATCATTACTATGCGTAGTAATCGGCATTGATTTGAATGTAATGCCGCCACTGCTCAGGAACGTCGTCTTCGGTGAAGATGGCTTGCACCGGGCAGGCCGGTTCGCACGCGCCGCAATCAATGCATTCAGCCGGATTGATGTACAGAAGTTCTGCCGCTTCATAAGTCTCTTCATCTTTGCGCGGATGAATGCAATCAACAGGGCAAACATCAACGCAAGCCGTATCTTTGGTTCCTACACAGGGTTCTGCAATAACATAAGTCATCTAAAAATCTCGCCTCCTTGTTTTTGATATAAACAGCAAAGAAGAATTGCTATTGAATTTATCCAAAGGAAATTTCTCTGATTTGACTGAAAGAGTCAATAGCAAAATGTCTGTGGTTTGGGGTTTCGCCTGACCACCCGACGCCAATTGTCAGGTCGCAACGCATCAGCGGCAATCAACCATAAGGCGGCACGTCGGGACTCGCAATCGCAGCGGCATTTTTTGCCAACAGGAATGCGATACTTGCGCCGATGGCTGCACCGATTAGCGCCATAACATAAACCATGACGCCTTCGCCACCCGCTAAAATTGCGCCGATGATGGCGCCCACAATTTCTCCACCAAACCATAAAACGACGGTTAGGATTTTATAGCCCGTTGCCTTGCGCCCTTTGCTCTCGCAGATTTCGCCGATCTTTCTGGTTAAGACAATCAGTAAAATGATTTCCAGCATTGTCTTCCTCCCGATGAATTTATCGGGCTAGTGTATAACTGATGGAGCAGGAAAATGCCAGCGAAAATCATTGGGGTTCGCTGGCATTGAAGGTGATGTTGGGAATCATCTCAACATCTTCTTTCAAGGTCACGCGCCCCGCCATGGTTTTCGGTTTTTTCGCCTTCGGTTCAAATGCCAGTTGGCTTTCCACAAGCTTTTCATTCGGGCGATACCCGAGACCAAATTCCGGCAGCTCAGGTCGTTTCATCAACTTGGTCAAATCCCAAAGTGTTTCGCCGCGTGTGAACGCCGAAATTTCCGATTCACGGCTCATAATAATCGCCTCTTCGGGACAGGCATCCACGCAGAAACCGCAAAATACACAACGCAACATATCGATTTCAAAACGCGCCGCCTGCTTTTCAATCAAAGGATTGGGATGCTCTTTGGCTTCGATGTAAATGCAATCGGCAGGACATGCGGTCGCGCACATATAACAGGCAACGCAACGCGGCGTCCCGTCTTCGCGCGCCGTCAAAATATGGGCACCGCGATAACGGTCTGAATAGGAACGGCGTTCTTCGGGATAATTAATCGTTGGCGCAATTTTGCCTGTGAGATTTTCTGCCATGCGTGTGATGGTTAGTTTCATACCCGATAGCGGCGCGAGAACCTCTTTGGCAAACGAGGACTCCTTTTCCGCCAAATCCGTAACCTTGATGATTTTTGCAGCTTTTTTCATAGGATTCAGGGTTCAGGATTCAGGATTCAGGATTCAGAAGGGCTTTTCCCCTGAATCCTGAATCCTGAATCCTATTTTGTTTCCGCGCCATTCCAGCGCATCTCTTGGTAATTGATACCCGCAAATGCCGGAATGGTTTCGGTGATTGCGGTAAAAATTTCATCCGGCGACATCCACACCCGCGTGTCGCCTGAAACATTTAATAACTCTGCAAGTGCTTCCCATAAGGCGATGGCATCGCCTTGCGGACGAATCGCTTTACCGGCATATTGTACGCGACCTTGAAAATTGGTGTAGGTTCCTTCCTCTTCCGACCACGCCGCGACCGGTAATACGACATTGGCGTTTGCCAGCCAGTCGGTCTGGTGAGTGGTGAAGACCACCGAATAGGCGAGCGCCTTGATGAATTCGGCAAGCTGCGCTTCTTCGATGACATCACTATCGCGACGAACCAGCGGTTTGAAATAAACAATCACCCCGGCTTTAAGCTTACCGGATTTTGCCGCGTCAATCGCCCCTTTAATACCGCCAAAACTCTCATTCGCAAGTCCGAGTTTTAATGCGCCCATCGAATTGGAATGCTTATCGAGGTGGCGCAAAATGTCGTCCTCTTTTTCGGTGACTTTTTTATCTTCCGAATCCAGACGGAATTCAAAATGGGTCGTGCCAATCTGTTCGCCAAGATATTTTTTGAATAGATACAACGCTTCGTTGGTTGCCGAAGGCGATGCGAAACCGATAACCGCATTGGCGCCGAATGCCGCTTTACAATCCTTCAAATTTATATCGATAGCTCTGAGTGCTTCTTCCCAACGCGCGGGCGCTTGCATACCGTCTTCGCCTTTGATTTTCGGACGGACGATGCGTTCACCATCGCTTAGATTATGGAAACTCAAACGCCCTTCATCACAAAGCCAACTTTTGTTGACCTCAGCATTGCGGCGGGGAAGGGTGCGGAAAATGGTGCCATCGCGATGGTCAATACGGATGTTGCAACCGGTCGAACAGCCGTTACACACAGAGTCCGTGCTATGCAAAAACCAGACGCGGCATTTGAAGCGAAAGTCATGCGAGGTGAGCGCGCCCACCGGACAGAGGTCAACCACATTGCCCGAATAGGGGTTATCAAGCCGGCGGTTATCAAGCGTGCCAATGACAGTATGGTCGCCGCGTCCGAAAAATTGCAATTCGCCGGTTCCGGTCACATGTTCAAAAAAGCGTATGCAGCGTGAACACAAAATGCAGCGTTCCTGGTCAAGCATGACCATCTGACCTAAATCCACCGCTTTGAGTTTATGGACTTTCATATCCATAGGGATTTCGCTGGTGTGCAGACCATAAACCATATAGTAATCCTGCAAGCGACACTCGCCCGCCTGATCACACACCGGGCAATCTACCGGATGATTGATGAGCAAAAATTCCAAAACGCCGCGCACCGCCATCTTCACGCGCTCGTTGTTGGTCGTGACCTTCATGCCTTCCGAACAAACGGTGGCGCATGACGGCGTGAGCTTGGGCATTTTTTCCACTTCGACGAGACACATGCGGCAATTGCCGTCAATCGGCAAATCCTGATGGTAGCAGTAATGCGGGATGTCTATGCCGTGTTCGTGGGCGGCTTGAATAATCGTTTGACCGTCTTTCGCGTCAATTTCCTGTTCATTAATAGTTATCTTTGGCATCGTTAATCAATCCAATAAAAAATTTGGAGTTTCTTACTTTCTAATTTTAATTTCAGTTTTTTCGTTTTCCATACCAAGCTTGATGCGTCTAGCCATTCTGTTGTGTACATAATCACCAAGCGGTTGATCCGGGTATTTTTTCCATACCTTCAATTGCTTGCTTCGTGCGGCATCTTGAAGTTCTTCCCGCACCTCTAATAATGGCGCATCAACTATCTGCGACACTTTTTGATTTACGGTGTGTCGATTAGAGCGGTTGACCGCTTGTTTGTTTCGTCGAATTGATCTTCGAGAACCCTTATCGTTTTCACCATATGCATTACGGCAATCTTTTTCATAACTCAGCGCCTTCTTCTCTTGTGGTGTTCTAATAATTCTTGCCATAAAGCTTAATTAACACCCAAAGTTTCATTCCAGCAGCGCGGCTCTCTTGCATCCGCGCCAAAACATTCAATATGAAAGCGAATCGCTGACTGAACATCCGCGAGCGCCTCTTCATAAGTGTCGCCTTCGCCGACGACTATGCCTTTGAGCCCGAGCGAGTACGCTACATATCCGTCTGCATGCTTTTCAATAAGAATTTTGATTTGTCTCATTTGCCTTCAATCAGCACACATCGCTTCAAATTCGCCGCGAAACTTGGTTAAGAAACTGCGAATCGGCATCACATCGGCGTCAGCCAGCGGACAGATGGTTTTGCCTTCCATCATATCGGTGATTTTTAGTAACAGATTGATGTCCGCTTTTTTGCCTTCGCCGCGCACGATTTTGCGAAGAATTTTTGATGCCCAGCCGGTTCCTTCGCGACAAGGCGTGCATTGCCCGCAGGATTCGTGCGCATAAAAATCGGCAATCACCGATAGGGCGCGCGGCATACTCACGGTTTCATCGAAAACAATCATGCCGCCTGACCCCAACATGGTTCCGGCTTTCATCAACGATTCATAATCGAGTAGCACGCCTTCGCATTCTTCGGCGCGTAAGACCGGAACCGATGAACCGCCGGGAATGACGGCTTTGAGTGTATGTCCGGTTCTGACGCCGCCGCATTCGTTATTAATAAAATCCATCAACGGATAGCCGAGTTCGACTTCATAAACGCCGGGCTTATTGATGTGACCGGATACGGAAAAGAGTTTCGTGCCCTTACTCTTTTCGGTTCCCATCGCCGCATAAGTCGCGCCGCCGTTGTTGAGAATCCAGGGAAGCGCGGCAAGCGTCTCGACGTTATTGACGACGGTTGGCGATGCTAAAAATCCGCTCACCGCAGGGAATGGCGGCTTGATGCGGGGGTAGCCGCGATAACCTTCCAAAGATTCAATCAACGAAGTCTCTTCGCCGCAGATGTACGCGCCCTGTCCATAGTGAATATAAAGGTCAAGCGCGACATCTTTGCCCATTACCGATGGACCGAGAATGCCTGCGGCGTAGGCTTCATCCAGGGCTTCCTGAACCACTTTGCCGACGAATTCATATTCGCCGCGAATGTAGATGTAAGAGAGATTGCAACTCAGTGCCAAACAGGCAATCGCCATCCCTTCAATCAACAGGTGCGGGTCTTTAATCATCAACTCGCGGTCTTTAAAGGTGCCGGGTTCGCTTTCGTCGGCGTTGCAGAGCAGATAGATTGGTTTGCCGGTATTGCGCGGCACGAAACTCCATTTCATTCCCGTAGGAAATCCCGCGCCGCCGCGTCCGCGAAGCCCGCTGGTTTTGACCTCTTCCTGAATTGCCAGCGGTTCCATTTGCAGGGCTTTTTCCAAAGCCCTGTAGCCGCCGCGCTCTTTATATTTTTCAAGCCGGTTTTGTTCAGGCTTATCGATATTTGCCAGTAAAATTTGTTGATTCATGTTTATCTATGCAATTTTCAGAATAAGAGGCGTAGCGATTAGTCGTACTTGCCGACATAAAGCTTTCCTTCATATTCAATCAGACCCAAACGGATTTGGTCTAACCATCCTCGTCTGCCTAAAACATTTCTCGGCAACCCGTATCGGGCAGCGAAATAAACCATCACATCCAGTTGCAAGTTCAAAGCGAACAAGGAAACATAATGCCCGTAAGCAACAAAAGGTTCCGTAGCCGTGCGAATAATTTGCCGATACCCTTTTTCAATATCCAGTCCTAAAGCTTCGCCCTCATCCCTTTTAAAAATGCAAAAGGTAGCGCCGGTGTCGAGATTGGCAAGCGTTTTATTTTGCTCTTGCGCGAAACTGAGGACAACCGGAATGGTAATGCCGGTTGTCGTTGTATCGTATTCATAGAGCAAATCGAAAACCAGCGCATGGGACATGGTTACCAGCCTCCGAAGGGCAAATCATCGCTCTCGACTTGCACAATAAGTGGCAAGCGAATTCCTGATCGACGAGCCGCCTCGCGCACTGCTTGTGAATTCGTTCCATGAGCGATCAAGTGTTCGCCATCCAGAGCAACCCATTGACCGGCATATTCAGCACGATGGGCTTTCAACCATTCCATCTCTTTGGTGCAATCAAGGACTTCAGGGGTTAAATCGGTAACGACTGAAGACATCGCCAACACTCCTTTTTACAGCTAACTCCGCAAACCGCCGCGCTCTTTATATTTTTCAAGCCGGTTTTGTTCAGGCTTATTGATATTTGCCGGTAAAATTTGTTGATTCATTGTGAAATTCGACCCGTTTATTTCTTGCCGTTGGCGGCTTCGGTTTTCAACTGTTCGATGATTTCGCCCATGCGCTCAGGCGTGAGGTTTTCAAAATAACGATCACCCACCTGCATCGCCGGAGCGGTGCCGCAAGACCCCAGGCATTCGGTAAATGCCCAACTGAACATGCCGTCCTCGGTAATTTCTTCGGACTCAACGCCGATGATTTTTTTGAGTTCATCAACGCAAGGATAGACGCCCATCAGCCAGCAACTCACGGTTCGGCAAACATCCAGGTGGAATTTCCCGACCGGCTTTTTATGCAGCATGGTGTAAAATGATGCCACACTTAACACATCTGATGGCGGGTAACCCATCAAGGAGCCGACATATTCAGCGACGGCATCGGAAATCCAGCCGAACTCTTTTTGCGCGAGAATCAGCACCGGAATTAAAGCCGCGCGTTTTTCCGGGTAACGCTTGACTATCTGTTCGTAGCGTTGTTTGGCATCTTCACTAAATTGTATTTCGCTCATTTATTCAACTCTTAAAAAAACAAGTCGCTGATGCGTTCAACTTCCAACCAATCGCACTTGCTTTTGCAATTTTAATTTTGAGCAAAAGTTTTCAGGCAGTGACTTTGATATTTTTGCCTTTTGCCTTTTGCCTTTCCTATTTATCCAACTCTCCGGCGATGATGTTGATACTGCCAAGCGCCGCCACCGCATCGGCGAGCAACCCGCCTTTAATCAAATGCGGAAATGCCGAAAACAGCGGAAAACATGGGCCACGCGCAGCCAGACGCCAGGGTCGCATCGAACCATCCGAGACCACATAAAATCCGAGTTCGCCGTTGCCTGCCTCAGTATATCCATAAACTTCGCCCGGCGGCGGTTGAATGCCATGCATCACCAGTTTGAAGTGATTCATCAGGTCTTCGATATTGGTGTACACTCCTTTTTTCGGCGGCAGCGTGATGCGCCGGTCATCCACTTGAAAGGGTCCTTCGGGTAAATTCTCTAAAGCCTGCTCGATAATGCGAAGGCTCTGTTTCATCTCTTCCATGCGCACAAGGTAACGATCATACATATCGCCGTTGTTGCCTACGGGCACCTCGAAATCGAAATCATCATAGCTGGAATACGGGTGATTTTGCCGAATGTCATAGGGCACACCGGCGGCGCGTAGACAGGGACCCGTGAATCCCCAGTCAATCGCCTCTTCCTTGCTGATGGCGGTTATGCCGACTGAACGCTGTTTGAACAGGCGACTATAGGTATTGAGTTTATGAATATCATCAATGTATTTCGGAATGCGTTTGAGCACTTCGCGACAACGCGGCACGAAATCTTTCGGCAATTCTGCCGCTAGCCCGCCGACCCGCACATAGCTCACCATCATGCGAACCCCCGCGGTCATTTCCAGCAAATCATAAATCTCCTCGCGGGGTTCAAAGGCGTACCAGAAATTGGTAATCGCGCCGAGGTCAACCAAATTGGTGCCGACGCAGACCATGTGATCCATGATGCGCGACAGTTCGCCTAAAATGACGCGAATATATTGCACACGTTTGGGAACTTCGATGCCCAGGAGCTTTTCAACCGCCAGAACGTAACCGACGTTATTTAAAAATGATGAGCAATAATTCAGACGGTCGGTGTAGGGAATGACCTGATTCCATTGATGGGTTTCCGACATCTTCTCGAAACAGCGATGCAGGTAGCCGATTTCCGCATCGGCATCGACAATCTTTTCGCCATCGAGCCGGGCGACGATGCGAAGCGTTCCGTGGGTCGCCGGATGCGACGGTCCGATATTGACGATATTGGGTTCGCCACTGATGCGGTCGTGCTTTTCGTCGTCGCCCCATTCGCTCAGATATTCAATCGGCAATTTATAATCGCGGGAAAGCAGGGTGCGCGCGCCCGGTTCATGGTCTTTTCTCAAGGGGTGACCGATGAACTCTTCGTGACAATAAATCCTTCGCAAATCCGGGTGATTGCGAAAGCGTATGCCGAACATATCGTAGGTTTCGCGTTCGTGCCAGTTCGCGGTTTTGTAAACTGAGGAAATCGAATCGACTTCGGGGTGGTTTTCGGCAAGCGGCACTTTCAATCGCAGGCGATGCCCGTGGTCAATCGAATAGAGGTGATAGACGACATTGAAGCGTTCATCAGGGCTTTTTTCAGGATAGCCCAGATAATCCACACCGCAAACCGTGCTCAGCAAATCAAGTTTGGTGGTCGGGTCTTCTTTTAATGTCCGCGCGACTTCGACAATTTTTTCAGGGCGAAGGGTGATGGCTAAATCGCCGCGAAAATCATTGACATCGAGTATCTGGTCTTTAAATTTGCCTTCGACGGCTTCAATAATCGGATTTTTCAAAGCCGCAGGTTCGCGGGTGATTTGTACCAGGCGCAGGGCTTCACGCGCCTGTTGTTCGGCAAGCAGCAAAGGTTTCGGCGAACTGACGGTAACTTCCTTGCGCATCTTTTCGCGCAATTCGGCGCGAGCATTGTGGTCAACGCCAAACTCTTTCTCTTTCTGAACGATGTTTTGAATCATCACGATGGCTTGGAGCAGGGCTTCGGGAGTGGGCGGGCAACCGGGAATGTAAACATCCACGGGAATAATTTCATCAATGCCCTGCATGACATGATAAGCGCGATAGAAGCCGCCTGATGTAGCGCACGCGCCCATCGAAATCACCCATTTCGGTTCGGGCATCTGGTCATAGATTTTCTTGAGCACCGGACCCATTTTGTCGGTAATCGTGCCCATCACCATCAATAAATCCGCTTGTCTCGGCGAAAAGCGCACCACCTCTGCGCCAAACCGCGCCACATCATAATGCGACGACACCACGGACATATATTCAATCGCGCAACAGGCTGTACCAAAAGGCATGGGGAAGAGCGAATATTTACGCCCCCAGTTAGCGACTGCACTCACAGTTGTGGTGATAATGCTATCGCTTACGGTTGATTCAGTTGCCATCTCAAATCCTTTCGTTTGATTGCCAGCTTTTATGAAAAATTCAACGGTTAATTAAAGCTTTTCATCCCGGTTTTCTAAATTAAAAGACTATCCCTCGGGCATACACCAGTCAAATAAGGCAATGCTTACTATGAAGCCTTGATGAATGAATTAATGTAACCCTCAATCTACCGATTGACGCCGTAAATTGTCAAACGCAACCTACCTAAAGCCCAATTGGGCGATGATTAAAAATCATAACCCTGGCAATGAGTTTTGCTAATCTTGATGCGCGGCTAATTGGCGACAGATGTCGGCGGTTCGGGTATCAGCAGGAAAAAAGGATTCGATGGCGATTTCCGAAAGCGTAATTTCAACCGGCGTTCCGAAAACCGTGGTGGTACTGAGAAAAGAGAGCACGCCGTCATCGGTGATGAATTGCAGCGGGATGGCGATTCCCGAAATGTCATGCGTTAGCGACAGGTTTTCAACGACGGCAGAATTCGCTATCGGATAACCGGAAAGTTCATGTAATAAATCTACCAGTACGAGGTCACTGCTCACATCAATCTGATGGCGCAATCGTGTGAGAATGTGGGTGCGCCATTCGCTAAAATTGGCGATGCGCGAGGCAAGCCCTGAAGGGTGCAAACTGAGGCGCAAAACGTTGATGGGCGGGGTGAGCAAAGCCTTATCGCTCGCCTTCATAAACGGTTTGATGGCGCGATTGGCAGCCAGGAGTGTCCAGTGGCGGTCAATGGCAAGCGCCGGGAAAGGTTCGTGTACGGCAAGCGCCATATCGATGATTTTGCGCGCCGGATGAAGCAATGGGTCTTCCAGTGAACGTTCCGAAAACACCGGCGCGTAACCTGCTGCGATTAATAAAATATTACGTTCCCGCAAGGGAATATCGAGTCGTTCGGCGAGGTGCAGAACCATATCGCGGCTCGGTTGTGAGCGGCCGGTTTCGACAAAACTCAAATGACGGGTTGAAATATCGGCTTCACAGGCGAGGTCGAGTTGACTGAGTCGCCGACGCTTGCGCCATTCACGCAAAAGATTGCCCACCGGTTGCGTCTGTAGCATTGCCATTACCGGAAACTTATCATAAACCTTGAGCCATCTCCATTACCTCAAAGGTAATATTTCCTTATCGCTTTTCTGGGTCACAAACCGGTCACAATTTGCCAATAGTTCATCCGGTAGTATCTCTCGTTATGAAATTGGTTGTCTTCCATATTCCGCCGTTAGCGTTTTGGGTGCATCCGCCCTTAACTTCATTTTGTTGTGATTGGTCAACCGGCAGGTCTTCAATAAGCGTTGGGTTATGGTTTTCTTGTTTATTCAGGTTTTTTTCACCGCCTTTCTAAAATATTCATTTTATGAGTGGGTGCCATCGCCCTGGAGTAGAAGCCTCCGGCTGCCTAACTTTTGAACGCTACCGTTGCCGCCTTTAACTACAAGTTTCACTAGCTCTTCGATAGGCAATTCCTCGACCTCGATTGTCCGGTTCATCCCTTCTTGATTTTCCGGTTGGTTCATCGGTTCATTCTCCTCATCCTCGAATCGTCATGCGATTCCCATAACCGGTATCATAATGGACTCGTATGGTGGCATCTCCGCCTTTGACGGTTTCAGTCACAGTTTCATTCAGCGTCAAATCTTCAATAACAATGGACGATTGGTTCTCAGGTGGGTTGGTATTTTCTTTACTCATATTTAATCTTCCTCCCTTAAAAAATTAAGTCTAAACTTTGAGCGCCTTGAATCTTGCGCCCCAGGTCATGACCTGGCTTTACCCTTTTTAGCTGCGCCGCAGGATAGGCGTACTTACGCTCTCCACATTAATCCACTGTTTGTGGTCTCCACCTTTCACCTCGGCGGCGGCTTCCGGGTTGACGGTTAAATCTTCAATATTCATCTGTGGGTTTTTTGCTTCACTCCGATTTTGCTTGTTCACAATAGTCATCTCCCTTTCCCTAATATTTGATTATCATTTGAGCGCCTCATTCGCGCTCATCTGTTCAGGCGTAAGTCGGTGACAAAAACTATCATCGGAAAGCAGGTTATTTTAGACGAACGTTCCTGGCAGGTTGCCGATTGGCTTGGCGTGACACACCGTTGGCATAGATAACCCCTCCACTGATTGTGACCTCGTACAGGTTCACACCGATTAGCAGGCGTTTTATCGCTCCCCGCAATATCAGAAAGTTACTTCCTGAAAAAAATAATCCCCGATGATAGTTTTCGCCGCTAACTATCGCCTAAACAATCGGGCGTGACAGTGACGCTCACTTTTGACAAATTTTTTATGCAAGGAGTAAGAATGAAAATAAGAAATCCAATCAGGAAACACCTTCTGATAGCGATTGCCGTTATCGCAATGGTGGTCGGCGGTTCTACCTGGAAGGCAGAAGCTCAAAACGTCAGAGTCTTTGATGGAACAACTTATGTGGGGATCATACCCGGACAAACGCTGCGCTTTAGCATTGCCAATCAGAGCGCCTCGGAAAGTAACATCCAACCCGTCCGCGCTCAGGTGAAGCTCTATGATGCGCAAGGCGCTGCTATCGCAGGCAGCCGGGAAGTCGAGGTATCATCCGGTCAGTTTCGCACGGTTGATTTCATCCGTGAGAATCTGCCGGCATCGGGTGAGCCAGTCACCGGACGGTTGCAGTTACGCGCCGTTGTCTACATCCAGGTTGACGACCAACAGGCAATATCAGGGAAACAATTTCCGGTTACGATGGAAGTCATAGATACCCGCACAGGCGGAACCTACTACACGGGGTATGTCAAAGTTTCTAGCGACGGCATAGACTAAGCGAAACCCATTGATTGATTGCCCGGGGATAAGAGACTGGATAGCAGATTCTTATCCCTACCCTTTTTTTGGCTTCTCTGACGCCTCCTGTTGAGCCAGATATAAGCCACAACCAGAGATTCGCCTATCACCCGACCACAAGCTTGCCTTTTTCATTCTCGTAATAGTGGATATTCATGATTATCCAGCGCCGGTTACGAAAGCTGACCTCGTGCTTCATCTCCGACGGACTTTTCTTACCCCAGTAACAATAAACATCAACCAGATAGCGATTTCCAACTTTACCTCTCCAGACTGCCATCTCAATGTCCGAGTCAGCGCCGCCTGTGTTAGAATTCAGGCTTTTAAAATAAGAAAGATTTTTATGTTCCCAATTCAAGACCTCAATGTTATCGAAATCGTTCGGCTCATCACTCCCAAAGCCTTAAAAGCGGAGTTGCCGATTACCAAAGCATCCATTCGCACGGTTGTCGAAAGCCGCGCCACCATTCAACAGATTTTACGCCATGAGGACACGCGCCTGCTGGTTGTCGTCGGACCCTGTTCGATTCACGACGAGCGCGGCGCTTTGGAGTATGCCGAAAGACTGGCGAAACTGCGCAATGAATTGAGCGATAAACTCTACCTGGTCATGCGCGTCTATTTTGAAAAGCCGCGCACAACCATTGGTTGGAAAGGATTGATTAATGACCCGCATCTCGATGGCACTTACGATATCGAGGCGGGACTCAAAAAAGCGCGGCGACTGCTACTTGACATCACGCAAATGGGGGTTCCTGCGGCGACGGAATTTCTCGATCCGATTGTTCCGCAATATATCAGTGATTTGATCAGTTGGGTGGCGATTGGCGCGCGCACCACCGAATCACAAACCCATCGAGAGATGGCAAGCGGTCTATCAATGCCGGTTGGGTTCAAAAATGCAACCGACGGCAGCCTGCAAGTGGCGATTGATGCCATGCATGCAGCCCAAACGCCGCATAGTTTCTTAGGCATTGACCAGAGCGGTATCACCGGTGTGGTTCGTACCAAAGGCAATCAATTCGGGCATGTAGTGCTCAGAGGCGGACGGGCGCGCACCAATTACGACGCTAAAAGCATCGCCGATGCCGTTGCCGCTTTGAAAAAAAACAAGCTCAACCCATCGCTGATGGTGGATTGCAGTCACGCCAACGCCAACAAACAACACGAACAGCAGGAAGCGGTGGCGCGTAGCGTGATCGCTCAACGCGCCGCCGGGAATCTGGCATTGACCGGACTCATGATTGAAAGTTATTTGCGGGCAGGGAATCAACCGGCAACGGCTACGAATCTGCAATACGGTGTCAGCATCACCGACGCCTGTGTCAGTTGGGAAACCACAGAGCGCATCCTGCGATACGCGCATAAACAGTTATAAGCCTTTGACCTTTGCCCGAAGAACCTCTCCTGAATAATTCGGAGCAACCTGTTTCTCAGTACAGGTTACTGCTGATTGACTTAATCCGAGCCGGGTTTAGGTTGTTTCCCACAAGCAGGGCAGAAAAAAAACTTTGTATTCATGGTTTGCTTTTCTTTCTAATTCCGCCTTCATCGTCTTTTGAAAATGCCACATTGACATTGAAACCAGGGGTTGTGAATCCCGCCCCACTGTTAAAAGTGAATAGCCTTTCCTCTTTGCGGATTTGGTCAAGCGTGAAGTGTTTTTTTGCGGCTTCAATAGCAGCCGCCCAAAGTGGTTCAAAATCGACTCTATAAATCCGCTCCTTGTCGCTTTTCTTCTCATATAGCTTTGACTGCTTCTTATCATCTACAGTAAAGGACACCATCGACAGGCAGATTAAAGTCAGCAGTATTCTCATAACTTAATTGCCTTTCGCGCTCTTTTTGGCTTCTTCATCCTGATACTGAATCTGTTTGCCGGTTCGCGCCTCTAAACTTGAAAGCATGGTGCGAATCACATCTTTACCGAGTTCAAAAACCGCTGCCTGCCCTTTCCCGGCTTCATTCTTGTAGCTAATCGTTAGATAGTGTTTTCGTTTCTTTGAAAAGATCGCCAACGGTGAAACCAGGATAGCAACAGCCACGCGCCGCCCGGCTTTCTGTCCATATTCCAACTCTTCAACGTCTTTGTAAGGAATCAGCAATTTGCCGTTTTTGTGTTCAAAAACAAAATTGTTTTCATCAAGGGCTGAACTCTTTCCCTCGGTGCCTTCCTTGAGTCCGGCGATTGTGCCGCCAACATACCCGGTTTTCTTACTATCTAAGACAAGAGCCGGTGAGCAAAGAACGGCGAAGATGACATAAATAGAGATAACTTTTCTCATGGGTGAGGTTCCTTTCCAATCGTGTTTTTGTGTGATTTGAGTCTGACTCGATACAACCGATTAGCCCGCTCGTTATCCACCAGACGTAAACCGGATAAAAAACGATGCAAAAATAAAAAAAGCCCTGCACTACTGTGCAGGGCAAGCATTGAAAAAACTTACCTCGTTTTCTATAGACGCAAATCCGTTAAAAGCGATGCAAAATCAAAAAAGCCACCCACTTGCCGGGCGGTTATTCAAATGGTCGCTTCATTGCCGGCAAGCCCATCGCCCGACGCCAGATGGTGAGTTGTCCAACGTGATTGGCGGCGTGTCCGACCAGCACCTGGGTTATCGCGTGACGGATAGTTGGAAATACATCGCGATACGATTCCACGGGGAAGACTTCATCCAATTGCGAATCCTCCATTTGCTCGACTGCGTGATGGATTCTTTCCTGGGCTTCACCAAGGATTGCCAAAGCTTCGTCTTTCGTTTCATAAAGGCGGGCATCAGCCATCGGCACACTGCCCGTACCGAAACGCTTGCCCCAATCAGTCGGCAACCATTCAGTTAGCCCGATGGCGCTGCCCAACAGTTGACAGGCATAGGTGAGATGACCGATGACCCATGCCGGGTGATTGGGTAGGTTATTGGGTTGGGCAATCATATCAGCCGGGTTAAGGTCGGCGACCTGCTCACGCAGGAAATCGAGACAATAGGCAAAACTATGCAGGACAGGTTTCATTGTCATAGCAGCATCCTTTCTGACATAGAATATCTATTTGATGTCCTATAATTTTAGGTCTTGAAAACTTCTCAACGGTCGCTCCACTAAGCAGCCGCCTATCCAATAACGCGAAAAAACTGACCAAATCGAATCATCGCCAAGCAAATTGCCTGATGGTCGGTAAAAATTGAAAACCGAACGCGGGAAAGCTGAAATCTTACCTCTGAGGTAATTGATTTCAAATTCTCAAACCTGTCACTATGCTCACCGTCACCGCAAGGTGATGAAATTTACCGAGCGTCAAAAAAGAAACGGAGGGTGTAATGAATAATTTAACCGAATTAATTGATGGCTATATCGCCATGTGGAATGAGCCGGATGCCGCGCGTCGCGATGACCTCATCGCGCGAATTTGGGATGAAAACGCCAGTTATGTTGACCCGGTCTTAAATGGTGAAGGGCATGCGGGCATTCAGACAATGGTGCAAGGGGTTCAGGAAAAATTTCCGGGGCACCGATTCAATCGAACCAGCGAAGTGGATACTCATCATAATCAATTGCGGTTTACCTGGGCTTTAGGTGCAGAGGGCGCTGAACCGATTGTCAAAGGAACGGATTTTGGCGTGCTGGCGGAAGATGGCCGGTTGCAATCCATCACCGGATTTTTCGATCAACTGCCAGCGCCTGCTAAATCTTAAAAACCAAAAGCGAAAGGAGAGAATGATTATGGCTATTGCAAATCAATCGAATTTTTTAAGGAAAGTTTTATTTGCTGACGCGGCAATCAGCGGGACAACCGGACTGGTGATGCTGCTGTTTGCCGATTCGTTAAATCAATTACTCGGCGTGCCGGTTGGATTGTTGCGTTATGCCGGGCTGAGTTTGTTGCCCTTTGCCGCCTTACTCATCTATCTGGCAACCCGGCAGCACCTGCAACGACCGATTATCTGGGCGATTATTTCAGGCAATGCGCTCTGGGCAATCGACAGTATTTTACTGTTGTTTACCAACTGGGTTGCGCCGACGGCTCTGGGTTATGGCTTTATCATTGCGCAGGCAATGCTGGTTGCGGTCTTTGCCGAAGCCCAGTATTTCGGATTAAAAAAATCGTTGCCGGTTGGCAACTGATGGGTAATGAACAACGATTGATCTTTCCGTAGCAACAGAAGAGGCGAATTGTGATTTGTTGCCTCCTCTGTTGCTTCCACCCTGACCTCAACTTTCCATTAGAATTTCAGCCTGCCTGAAATTACCACCAACCTGCGCGCACCATCCCCTAAAAACGAAAAATTTTGCGACATGATTTTCACCCGATTGCCACTTATGTGCGAAAGGATGCGTAGGCATTGCCGCCAAGAGTTTGATAAAGCGGAATCGCTGGGAAAAAGACCTGAAATTTGAGATAGACACACCTTCAGCAACTTGAGGAAGGTGGCTGATCGGCAAGCGGGCTTTCTGCTGCAAGTTTATGGCGCAACCGCACAGTTGACCAACGGAACCCCTAACGATTTTCAGCCGTCCTGTGATGATGGGAGAAGCTTATTGAAGAGGCAGATGGTACATGGTTTTTCAAAATTAGTAGACAGGAGTTGAGATTATGTTTGCAGGTAAGAAAGGGTGGTTATCAAAAAAATGAAATATGTGTCTGACCTACATATTATTATCAGAGAGCAGCAAAAGATACCGGTTGAACGATGGGATATTCCTGTCCATTCTTTTGAAGTGGAAGGCGGAGCCAACCGAATGATTAATCTAAAATCAACCGATGAAATCAGCATCTCCTCCGAATTTGAGCAAGCCCGAATGCATAAAAATATCATCTTTTATATTCCGCCAACCAAAGATTTCCTCGGAGTAAAATTAGTCGGTTTACGCGACAACACGTTGGTGCTTTTTGAGCTTACTTTTGCGATTAGCGTCTATTCCGGGAACCGGATGACCCAGATGCTGAGAATTACCTCCGAATTTAGTTCGGTGCGTGAAACCCCAACGCCTGTTGGTGGCACCCCGCCTTTGCTACAAACGAAGATACGGCTTGTAAGACCGCAATTATTCTACGGTAAGTTTGATACCCAGCGTAAAAAAATGGTCCATAAAGAAATATAACGCAACCTAATGTCACAGCCTTTAGCCAGGGGGATTAAAATGTCTTTAAAACCACAATGGAAAGAGCCAACCCTTGGATTAGAGAATAAATGGGGGTTGGATAAAAATGCCGCGCCGCCATGGTTTATGGTCGGTCATCGGGAAATCAAAACCTTGCTTCTGGAATTTGGCGCGGGAAAAATCGTCCGCAGTGTCAACCCGCGCATCGCCTCCATCAGTGATTCCGGCGGCGGTTTTTTTGATATAAAGGGCGAAAGTCCGGGTCCGCCGACGCGCATCGAAGTCATCGATATTGCCACGAGGTCATTGGAAGCGACGCTTGAAGTAGCGGTGAAACGACCCAAACGGCAACGCATCAGTTTTCATTTCGTAGAAGACCGAAGAGGCGATAAAACCACTCACTCATTTGATAAAGCCCAAACTGTCGTCGATGAATTGAACACGATTTTTACCCATCAGACCAATCTCGTTTTTGAGTTGGGGTGGATTGATGACGTAAAAGTCGATATTGACCTCGGTGATGTGCTGGTCGAAAGCGTGAACAAAAAAAATCAAAGGTTTAGCGACGAAGGCACGATTATCGGAAAGAGCATCTGGAGAAAATTATTTATTACCAAGCGCGACGGACGGGCGGATTTCAACGTCTATTTCGTGCCTACCGAAGAGGTCAATAATCGCAATCTGACGCTTTTCTGGGATGACACGAATTGCGTCATCGAAGATGGCGTCATCGAGCCGGAGTTTATTCTGCCGCACTTGATTGGGCGGATGTACGGTTGTGAGCCGACTTCAAGCCCTTTGCGCGATCATCACCTGATGTTCTGGGACGCAGGATTTCAGGATGCCAATTGGGCTTCGATGTTCCGGCGCAGAAGCGACAACTTTATTCCCAAACGTTGGGCGAATCTGATGAACCCCTAAAGCGGATTGATATAAAACCGGCTGCTGATTGAAAGGCGCAGTAGGTGAACAAAAATACTCTGACAATCAAAAAATACTGGAATAGCGGTGCGGATTTGGTGTTTGAGGTTGGCGAGGGGTTTTTGTTGAAAGATAGTATCAAAGGAACGGTGCGCATTACCCGGTTAACGGTCTATCGAAAGCCCGATAAACATTCGACCCGTATAAATATGTTCGCGCAATTGCGCAACCGGGGTCTCGGTTTTTTTGAAGTTATTTTAACCCGCGATCGCTACGCCGACAGCGGACAATTCTTATCCCGAACCACTTACACCTTCACCGACGTCGGCGTTGAAAGTCTCTATATGCGCGACAATCGGGAAGAACTGACCTTGATTTGTAGCGGATATACGGAAAAGTGATTTATAAATAGCAACCATGACCCCACCTGAACATAACAAGATGCTGGCAATCGGCTTTGCGATTTTTGCGGCAATCTTCACCGTTACATTTTTATTGCTGATGGCGGTGAGCGTCGGCGTCTTTGTGATTCTTGGAATTGCTCTTGCCGAAGAGAGCGGAGAGCAAAAACAGGCGGTTATCGGCGTGGCAGGAGCCATCTTCACGGTGCTTTTTTACGGTGTGCTCGGCGCGATTTGTATTGTGCCAACGGCAATGGCAGCCTGGCGAATGTTTAAACAACGACCACGAGCGCGCGGCTGGGCAATCATTGCATCCCTCATTTTGTTATTGATTTTACCTCTTGGAACCATGCTGGGGGCATATGCTTTGTGGTTTTTATTTAGCGACGAGGGCAAACAATTTTATGCCTGGTTGGATGGCAATCCCACTTTTATGAATAATCCGGGAAGTTATTAAAGCAGCATTTTCTCAAATAAAGAGCGAATCGTTTAACGCGACAGGAAGCGCGGCAAAGGAGAAAAAGCGATGCGGATTGGCTTAGGAATTTTGTTTCTACTGTTTTTTGCCGGTTTTATGGGTTGTTCGTTAATGCTCGGCGGCACGGTTTCCGAAGTCTATGAATGGCGCGACCTCTTGGTTGGCGGCGCCTTCGTCCTGGCTTTGTTCAGTGCGATTTTGTTGGGACTTTTGGCATTCGGGGCGGGCACAGGCGGGAAAAAGCGCAGCCCTTGGCGGGTTCCTGCGCTATGCCTGACGGCGACGCTTTTATCGCTGGGCGGCGCAGCCGCGATTTTTCTGGCAATGCCCGAAGGCAGAACCCCGCAAGGCGAGGAACTCAATCAGCGATTGGTGATTTGCGCATTTATGATGATTGGTTTTGCGCTGTTTTCCTTGCTCAGTTTAATCCTGACGATCATTTCGACAAAAAATCACAATGCGAAATTACTTCAGCAAAGATACGCGCCAGTCGATTAACCCGGCAAACTCTCTTAGCGTGTTGTCGAAACCGACGGGTTGGCTCAGGTTTCGGAAATTGGATGCGCTGGCGTTCAGAGATTTTTGGGTGAGCGGCAATCAACAAGGAGGAAGGGAAAATGTCATTTAAATTGGATGCCTATGTTCTCAACCAGAAAAAAGGCGGAGGCAGTTGGGTAGTGGATGAACTTCATTCCATCGGTGTATGGGAAGGGCAAGAACTGAAAAATTCCGGTGATTGCCCTGACGGTACATTTACGGGTGTTACCTCGCAATTTGAAAATACTACGAAAGCCAAACCCGATAAACCCAAACCCCTGACCTTTAGCTGGAAACCTACCTCGAAAGAGAAGACACTATTTCAGTCAAGTTTGAAAAACGCGCAATTTCATATGCGGGTTGGCGTACAAAAAAATGGGACGGAAAACCGCTGGACATTATCATTCAATCAGGTCAAAATTATAAAAATTTCCAAAAAGCAAAATATCGAGCGGATTGATGCCAGCTATGTGGATTTCAATTATACCTCCTCATAGATTCCCATCAGGAACGCGAGGATTATCGTGTGTTGATGATGAAAATGTAGAGTCAACAAGGTAAGTACATATGTTAGTTGCCGAACGATTTTACAAAAGGTCAACATAAGGGTATCGCAATTAAGGCGCAGGTTAGTTGCCAAACAGGAGGGATTTCGATGAAAGCAGTTAGTGCAGTACGCCATTTAGGGCAGAAAGAAAAAGCCCTGGCGATAACCGTTTTTAAAAATACCATTCCTTACGACAAGGTTTTAATTAGCGATGGGCTTGGCATGAGCGATAGACCATTTACCATGCCAACCAGTATGCCCGCGACCATTTTTTTTAATGTCTCTTCAAGTCTGGGAAAATATGTTATCCATTCGGGCGACGGTTACACCGGCATGAGTTATAGGCAAGAAGATAAAGAATTGCTCATTCATGAATTGACCCATGTCTGGCAGGGCGAACATTCAAAACGCTCCTGGGATTATGTTTTTAGTTCGATGTGGTCACAGGCGCTCACCCCCAATGCCTATGCTTACGACAAAACCGAATATAAATTTTGGGATGATTATAACCCCGAACAGCAGGCATCCATTGTCGAAGATTGGTTCGCTGATGGAATGAAAGAGAAAGAAGAAGAAGACATTCGTTTTTACTATATCAAAAAACATATTCGTGGAGAGGCAATGAGTGAAGATTGGATTCGCAAGCAATGGGTTGTCAAACCTTTGCCCACCTCAACGCTCGATGTTGACATACATTGGGATTACCATGATGCCCAACTGTTGCCGCTACTGAAGCAACGCTTTAATCAGAATGATGTTGCAGGGTATGGAAAGCGTTTGAGGCAACTCGAAGGGATTTTCCGCAGCATTCAACCAAGACAAGCCCGGTCGATGCTTGAACGGTTGAAAACCCGTCGGGTAAATGATGAAGTCGTAAAATATTTCTATGAACATCTATCTCAAAAAACCAGAGAAAATCTGCTTGAAATCCTGAGAAAAACGGTAAGCCGATAAATTGCATGCGGAACAGGGCAATCGCAACGCCCTTTTTCTATAAATTCAAATGTTGAGCTTTTTCCTGAATGGCTGCGAACAGTTGCGCGCGTTCGTTTTCACCAGTCGCCCGACGATAAGCCGTCAACAACTCTTTCATCGAAACCAGCTCTTTATAGAGTCCGGCGTTTTCAATCGGCGGGGTGAGATAAGAAATCAACTCGGCATAAGAGCGGCGTTTGGCAATCGTGCCTTCCGAAGGGTTGTTGACGCTGTATAAATAAATGTTCGGCAATTCGCCAATCAACCGGTCGGGCCAGCAAGCCTCTGAAAGCCCTGCCTGTTTTCCGGGCATAAATTCGAGCGCCCCGTGAGTGCCAACATGAATGACGGCATCGGCTTTGAATACTTTTTCAACAAATGTATAAAGCCCCATAAACCCGTGATGCGGTGCGCCGCTTTCTGCCGCAAGCATTCGCATCGGGTCGCCTTCATAACCGAATGTCGGCTGCACCCCGATAAAAATGTTTCCAAGCTCAACGCCTGAGATTAAGACTTCGCGCCCGTTGGCATTGATATTGCCCGGCGCGCGTCCCCACTCTTTTTCAATATCCGCGACATACGGACACAACCTGCGATATTCATCGACGCTCATTCGATAGGCGACATTGGCGAGCATCCCATAGTCATCGGCATTGCCCTGCAAAATCCGGTCGCGCAACTGGTTTGCATTTTCCGGCAGATCAAGCGCATAACCTTCGGCTTTTAATCTTCGCAAAATTTCCAACACACTTGCCATGACATCGAGGTCAGCGGCGGTGCCGATGTTGCCTTTACTGGGTGGAAAACAAAAGAGCATAAAAGCCAGGCGCTTTTCGGCGTTCGTAACATTTTGCAAACGATTCCAGCGCGCCAGTCTCTGCGCAATGCGTTGGCAACGTTCACCAATCGGTTCCGGTTGACTGGCATCTTGTCGCAAGCCACCAAAGACAAATGGTTCGGTTGCGCCGTCGAGTTCGGGAAGCGCGACCTGCATGGCGGTTTGCACAGGATTGATGCCGAGTTTGCTCTGTTGCCAGTTTTCAATGCTTTGAAAATCGAGCGACACCATCGACCGAAACGGCACATTTAAATCTTTGAGAAAATCCACCGCCGCCTCGCTATCGTTCATCGCCGGACCGCCGACAAAACTGAAACCGGTGAGCGATACGATCTGATTAACCCTTGCCGTTGATTGATGAAGAGGTGAAGAGGTGAAGAGGTGAAGAGGTGAAATTGTAGATAAAGGCTCGTCATCTTTGCCTTTTGCCTTTTGCCTTTTGCCTTTTGCCTTCTCATCGGGTTGGGCTTCGATGAAAAATTCGCGGCAGGCGTCGCGGTTATCCATAAATGTCGAAATCGCCGGAATGACGCTCAAGCCTTGGCTTTCAATCGCGCGAATCAAGGCGTCGTAATGATGGCGCGCATCACTGATGATTTGCGGGCGCATCAACAACAAACCGATGGTCTGGGATTTTTCCAGCTTGCGATGATGTTTGCGCTCGTACCATTTTTGATAAGCCGCGTAGCTTTCAAAGAGTTTTTCGGCATCGGGATGATAGATGCCAACCGCCGGTAAATTTTCCGGCGCATCAACCTTGATTCTTTTCAGCAGATTTTCACTGAGTTCACGATTGTTATCTTTTGAAGTGTGACTCCAGACTCCAGACTCCAGACTCCAGACTTCCGCATAATGTTTAATCGCATAGAGCACCATCGAGCGAATGTTTGCGGGTGTCGGTTGCAGAAAATAACAGAACAGATAAAGGTAGTTTTTAATGTCGCGGATTTTTCCCGCGCCCGGAATGAATTTTAAAATCAGCGGCAGTTTGCCAATCAGTTTGACGTATTGCCCGTGATTGGCGGCTTTCGATTTGCCGTTTGTTGGATTGCCGTTTTTTCGCGATTTGAAGGTGTCCGCCATCCACGAAGCGAGTTTGCGAATCAGATTTTGACTTGAAGCTGCTTTGTCAGTGAGTGATTCGTCGGTTGCGCCATTAATATTATTGGCTTTCATCAGCGACGCGAAATCAAGTTTGCCCATTCGCGTCAGGCGCATCAAATCGGGCATACAGTTGAAAGCGATGACGGTTCGCTGAGCGGCGTTCTGTAGTTCGGATTGAATGAGTCGGGCGTTGGCATCGTCGGTGATGTGAATAATAAAAACGATGCTTGATTCTTGCAGGTCACGTTTGACGATTGTCCATTCATCTTCATTAAGGGTGATTCCGCAGTTTACCGCCGCGATTTGCAAATCGAGTTTGTATTCGCGATTAATCTGTTTTTCGGCGCGTTTGAGCGGCGCAAGTAAACTGTTGCCGACATACAAAACGGTGATTTTCATGCGCCGACTCCTTCGAGTTGATCTTCGATTTCACCAAAAGCATTTTGTAATTTCTCAAGTACGGATTGTTCGGCTTTCCAGAAGCCCCGACCCGCGGCTTCAAGAAGTCTGCCGACCATGGTGCGCGTCGAATGCGGATTGAGCGCGCGCAACCGCTCAAGCATCGCTTCATCTAAAACGAAGGTTTCGGCTACCGCATCATAAATCCAATCATCAACCGCATCGGCAGTCGCAGACCACCCGAAGGTATTGGTTACCTGATGTTCGATTTCGGCAACGCCGCTGAAACCGTGTCGCAACATGCCTTCATACCATTTCGGATTTAATGCTTTGGTGCGGGTTTCCAGGCGAATGGTTTCTTCCAGAGTTCGCACCTTTGCCGCGGGCGAGAGGGTATCGGAAAGATATATCAGAGGCTTTGCGCCCGCCTGTTTTTCTACGGCTTTCGAGACGCCGCCGAGATATTCAAAATAATGGTCAACGTCGGTGATGCCGACTTCGGTTGTATCAATGTTCTGGTAACTCACTTCAACGCGCGCGAGCGCCCGTTCAAGCAAGCGTTTGGCTTCGCGACCATCAAAACTGCGCCCGCGTGAATCGCGCCCGTAAGCAAAACATTTTCGGGTGACGAACAAATCGCCGAGTTCGCGGCTGTCTTCCCACTGACTGTCCAACACCATGAAATTGACATTGGTTCCGTAATTGCCCGCCGCATTCGAGAAGACTCGCACCACCGCTTCATCAAAAGTGAAATCGCTTGCCGCCATCTGTTCATTGATGTGCTTGCGAATGAAATTCAATGATTCGGGTTCATCAAGCGCGGCAACGCGACGCGCGGCGCGGTCTAACACCTCAATCGTTGCGCCAAATAAATCGCGGAAAATGCCGGAACTCGTCATCACGATGTCAATGCGCGGACGATTGAGTTCTGCGAGCGGAATGACCTCAATATCAGTTACACGATTGAGCGAATCGCGCTCAGGGCGCACGCCCATCAGCCACAGCGCCTGCGCGACGGCTTCGCCTTCGGTCTTGATGTTGTCAATGCCCCACAACACCATCGCGATGGTTTCGGGAAATCGCCCGGAGATTTGCCGGTGACGTTCAAGCAAGGATTCGGCAACCGGTCGGGCGCGTTCAAATGCCACAGGCGAAGGGACGGTGTAAGGATTAACGGCGTGCGTGTTGCGACCGGTCGGTAGTATCAAGGGATTTTGAATAATGTCTGCGCCGGGTCCGGGTTCGATGTATTCACCGTTGAGCGCCCGCATTAATGCAGGGGTTTCGTGATTTTCAGCAAGTTGATTTTGTAGATTTTCGAGAAACCTGAATACCGGTTGCGAATCATCAATTTGAACCTTAGCGCGTTCAACTAAAAAATCGCTGGCGGTTGCTGCGTCCGATTCGACAAAGCATTTGATTGCCTCGTGCAAAATCGCTTCGACCTGTTCGCGTTCGCTCAGGCGTTGTTTACTGGCTGGGCTTTCTTTGATGAGCGTTGAATAATCGGCAAGATTCAATCCTTGGCAAATTAAATCCGTAAGTGAACAAATGCCGAGTTCGGGGCGATTGAACGAAGCAACCATTTTAAGCAGGTCAAGGAGTTCGCGATTTTCTGCCGCCTGTCCGAAAATGTGCAGACCCGTCGGGATGAGCCGCTGCTCGATTTCGAGAATCTTTTCATAAAGCTCAAGGACGCGCCGGTCGCGTTCGGAGTCTGTTACATATTCATTCATGGCATTATTGAAAAACCGGAAATCGGGACGTTGCGATGCAATACTTACTTATTCGGAAAAGCCATGTCAATCGCAACTCGCGACATAAAAGCAAATGGCATTAGACTTGACATAGTTTGAGCCAAAAAGTTATTCTGAACATCTTTTTCGATTATAAAATTATTAACATATTAGTAGGAGACAATTAGAGAATGGCAAACCATAAATCAGCAGTGAAGCGCATGCGTCAAACCGAGCGCAAAAATGAAGTCAACAGCCGCAACCGCAGCGCGCTGCGCACCGAAATTAAGAAACTCCGCACCGCGCTTGCATCCGGCGATGCCGCAAATGCCAAATCTGCGCTGACCGAAGCGGTTTCAGTGATTGATAAATCGGTGCAAAAAGGCGTGCTTCATAAAAATGCGGCAGCCCGTCACAAATCGCGCCTGACCGCCAGCGTCAACAAACTCTCGGCGTAGTTTCGCGCCAATATCATTTCAATATTTCAACCTGAAGAGAACGATATGAATTTTTTGTCGTTCTCTTTTTGTGTGTTGATAAACGCCCGATTGCTAAATCATTCGACTCTTTTCAGGCATCGTCAGTTCTGCAATTAAAAATTCAAGTTGTAATCTTGGCGTCGCTTCCGAACTCTTGATTGCCAAATCGACCTGGGCAATCCGCCGAATTCCATAAACGATACTGTCACGCGACATGCGATTGAGTTTGGTAATGAACTCTTTCGCCCGTACCCCATATTGCCCTGTGGCTTTAGCGACATCCTCAAACGCCGCGTGACGGGCAATCAAATCTTTTGCCGAAAGCATACGGCGATAGAGTCCGCCAAGCGCGCCGACAATCGCCAGCGGTTCGGTTTTATCATCCAGCAAACGGTGCATCAATCTAAGTCCACGTTTGCGGTCGCGATCCATAATCGCGTCCCAGAGTTCAAAGCTGGAATGTTCGCGGGCGCGCGGCACGAGTTCCTGAATCGCCGCATTGTTAATGAAGCCGCCTTCGGCATAAGCCGCCAGTTTTTCCAGTTCGTTGACCAGTCGCCCCATGTGGGTTCCCACAAGATTGATCAGGTGACTGAGCGCCGCCGGTTCGATTCGACAACCTCGCCAGCGCAGATACTCTTCGGCTTTGCGCGATGCCTCGGCATCGGTGAGTTTGTCAAAGGTGACAACTGTACAGGATTTCATCAGCGCGGCGGTAATTTTGCGCCGCTGGTCTAAGGACACAGCGCGAAACACCACAGTTGTGGTGGGCGACGGGTGTTTCAAATAATCGAGGACGAAATCGAGTTCCTCTTCTTTGAGCTTATCGAACTCGCGAATGATGGTGATGCGGCGATTTGCCATCATCGGCAATTGATTGGCATTGTCGATAGCCTGGGTGATGGTTGTGCGATTGCCGCCTACGGATTCGCCGACCGTGAAGGAATTGAAATTGAACAGCCGCATGCCTTCATCAAGCGAATTTTTCAAAAGCGTAACGGCGCGGTCTTGAAAATAGTCTTCTTCGCCAACAAACAGATAAAGCGATTCGAGATGCCCGGCTTTTATCTGTTTGCGCAGGTCGTCATAACTGATGCCGTCAATTTTTTTCTTGGTTCTGCCGGTTGCCATTCACATTCGTGAAGGCAAAAGGCAAAAGTTAAAAAGTAAAAGTGGAAAGGTGATTACCCTTTTGCCTTTTGCCTTTTGCCTTTTGCCTTTTGCCTTTCAGTTTCACTTTCCTTCCATAATCGTCGAGACAATGGTTTGCGCGAAATCTTTGGCGATGCGGTCAACCGCAGCATTCTCTTCGTTGAAAAACGAGTCGGGGTCGTCCGAGAGTTCATATTCGCTTTCAAAGGTCAGGCGCGGGTTTTGATAAAGAATTTTTCGCCGCAAATTATCGCGCACCGTCACGCTGATGATGATGCGAACATTCCAGACGCGGGTGCGCCCCTGTTGGTCGAGAATGGTGCCACGCGCGCGAAAGGCGCGAATGTCGCCGGTGAGCGTTGCATCGGCATCTTCGGTGGTCGTGGTGACTTTTAAAGCGCGGGCGCGTTTAAGAATTTCTTCAATTACCGCATTGGTAAAACGACCTTCGACGCGATATTTCAAACTGGAATTTTGAAATATCGGGACAGCCAGAATTTTGATGTCTTTCGGCAAACTGTTGCCTTGCCCTGCGCGTTTATAACCGCAGACATCCGCTGTAATAAAAATCAAGATGACGAGAATAACCGGTTTGACCATCGCCGTTCATATTAGCCTTGGGGCGGTTGTCGAGACAAGCAATAGACCGACAGTTTTTATTTCCCTGCTGGTCGTCAAAATGCTTGACCGATAATTGGTCTGGGAATACCATTTTTGCCGTTATCCCTGAAATTGCCCCACATCAATCATAACAACCGGCATCAACCCATAGATGCCCAGGCATTGTGAATTTCGGATTGGCTCGTTTAGCGGGCTTAAAAAGCGAGTCAATTCAATGGGTATCGCAATTCAATTCGGTTGAGGAGCGATAAACCCTAACCGAATCCTCCCAGGCACTCGTTGTTCTTTTTAATAATGTGTTGGAGAGAAAAATTCGCGAACCAGCCATTGCAGTGAAAGGATGGAAAGTAATGAGCAAAAGATTTGGGCGTTTAATGAAAAGGATTTCAACGGCTACTGCCGCATTCAAAATCACGAGAATAATCTCCCTGACCATTGGTCTCAGTTTGTCTGTCGGCAGTGGGGCGTGGTTAATCCCTTTGCGCGTGAGTCAGGCGCAGGTGGGGAGCGATGCCCGGCTGTACCTCGATACTTCGCAATCCCCGGTTTCTGACCCTGCACAACAACCGACTGGCACAGCAAAAAAGCCAAAGCCACAAACCAAAGCCAAAAGAAATCGCTACCAAACCGTAGCTCATTCACGCCGCCCGATGCTCAGTAAAAAGATGCTGAGCGGCATACGTCTGCGGATGAATCAACAACTGATGGCACAAAAAACTTCGGCGAAATCACCGGACAATGGTTATCAGCGTCCTTCTGTAAAAGACCAGATGGCGACCAATGCGCCGCAGCGTGGCAGCAGCGCAAGCGGCGTAGGTGGCGTTCGTCGTTCCAGTCCTTTGCTCATCTTTCCGAAATCCACTTCACGTTTTTCCATCGCCAAAGCGCCCGGTGTACTCAAAACCGATGACGAATTAGCCGCCGAAAAATTAAAAGCGCAAAGTGAACCGCAACTCACGGCAAGCGGCGAGGTAATCGAAGCGCGCTCTTATGACATTGAACCGGTGAAGCCCAGCGAATTTAACGGTGATGTTCGCAACCTGCCATCTGTTCCTTCAGGAGAAAGGTTGGGGCGAGAATTGGAAGGCCCGACGCCGACCAAGAAAGCGCCCGAAAATCCGCCCGATGTTGAAACACCGACAATTCCTTTGGCACCAATGCCAAGTCCGACGGTCAACTTCGCGGGATTGAGTTTTAATTCGTCAGTTATCGGCGGACAGGCAGGCGCGGGTTGGCCACCAGACATTAACGGTGATGTCGGTTCCAGTCACTACATTATGGCGGTCAATAATGCCTATGCTATTTACAACAAGACCGGGACGCAACTCGCGGCTTTTACGGAAAATTCCTTATGGAGCGGGCAGGGAATCGGCACACCTTGCGCCGCTAATAATCAGGGCGACCCGGTTGTCATTTATGACCAGTTTGCTGACCGCTGGATACTCACCCATTTCGCTTTCCAGGTTGTTGGCGCAGCCCTCGTCGGTCCCTATTATCAATGTTTCGCGGTTTCCAAGACCAACGACCCGGTTTCCGGTGGTTGGTGGTTCTATGCTGTTCGTATGGACACAGGTGCATCCGGGCAACCACCTATAAATGCGCTTGCTGACTATGCGAAATTCGGAAATTGGAATGACGGATGCCTTTACATGGGAGCCAATATGTTCGGCAGCAATGGCAATATCTATTCAGGCATTGCCTTTGCCTCGCTTAATAAATCGGATATGTATAGCGGGGCGACGCTGAGAGGTGCGTTAGGATTTATCAGCGGAAACACTAATTTTTCAGTATTTCCCAGTAACATTAGTGGCGCAAAGCTCCCAGCCTCATTACCGCCTGCCGGTACTCCAAATTATTTTGTCGGAGAATCGGTGACTGATTTTACTTTTGAGGTAAGAAAATTTACTCCGGGCGCAAACTGTCAAGGCGGCACGATGAGCGGCATTACCTCTGTAACTCAAACCGCTTACAATTTCAACTTGCCAAATGTGCCGCAACCAAACACCACGAATACTTTGGATACGGTTGGTGACCGCATTATGCAAAAGGTGCAGTATCGCCGCGTAGGAAGTGCTGAATCGCTTTGGGTAGTTCATAACGTTAATGTCTCAGGCAGCACAAACCGCATCCAATGGGCGCAAATCAATGTCACTGGCGGGACGATTGTTACCACGTCTGTTCAACAACAAATTTATGCGCCGGATACCACACTCCACCGTTGGATGGGGAGTATTGCTGCCGACAACCAAGGCAACATGGCAGTCGGTTACAGCACCTCAAACGGAACAAGTCCGAATTTTCCGAGCATCGCTTATTCAGGGCGTTTGGCAGGTGACCCGCTCAACACCTTGCCGCAAACTGAAGTTCAACTTGTTGCCGGGGCAGGCTCACAAACCAACAATTGCGGAGGTGCGCCCTGTCATCGCTGGGGAGATTATACGGCGATGAGTATTGACCCGGTTGATGATTGCACCTTCTGGTACACCAACATGTACTACATCAACCAGACCAACGGATCATCTGGAAATTGGAATACCCGCGTCGGGGCATTTAAATTTCCCGGTTGTACTGCGCCGACCGTGGCAAAGGTGCGAAGCTTTACCGCCAAGGGATTTGATGATGGGCAGGTCTTGTTGCAATGGCAAAGCGATTATGAAGTGGATAATCTCGGCTTCAATGTTTACCGCGAAGTCAACGGGCAACGCACGAAAATCACCCACTCCATCATTGCCGGTTCGGCGTTGACTGCGGGCGCAGGCGTGGAAATGAAATCCGGGCGCGTGTATGCCTGGAAAGACCAATTGACAGGCGTGGATGGCAAAGTGAGTTACTGGCTGGAAGACCTAGACCTCAACGGCAAGCACACCTTAACCGGACCCATCGCCATTAGCGAAAATCGCGGCGCGAGACCAACCACCGAACAATCAAAATTGCTCGTGAGTCTCGGACAACCGCAAGAGCAAATGAATTTTGCGCAAGGCAGCAATCCGATTGAACGACTCGCGCAACCGGTGACAGTAACGCCGGCGATGATACAGACCCAATCAGGACTGGCGAATAATCGTGCCGTGAAAATCGGCGTAAGACATGAAGGCTGGTATCGCTTGACCCCAGGCGAACTGGCGGCTGCGGGACTTGATACCAATGCCGACCCGCGTAAATTGCAACTGTTTGTTGATGGGCAACCGGTGCCGTTTCTGGTCAAAGGTGAACTGGATGGACGGTTAGATGCCAGCGACACGATTGAATTTTATGGACTCGGACTCGACAACACTGTGACCAATGAACGGGTTTACTGGCTGGTAAACGGCGCAACTACGGGTGCGCGCATCAAGTCCGCAAAAATTTCCGGTGGCGTCGCCGGAACGACCCGGTTCCAATCCGCTGTTGAGCATAAAGACCGCACACTCTATTTCTCGGCTCTCAAAAATGGCGAAGCCGAAAATTTCTTTGGCGCGTTAATCAATAGCACAGGGGTTGACCAGACTTTGAACCTAACCAATCTCGCCACCTCACCAACCGGCACCGCGACCCTCGGGGTGAATGTCCAGGGTGTGACCAACACCGCGCATCAGGTGCAGGTTCTCTTAAACGGTAAGGCGGTCGGCACGCTAACCTTTAACGGACAGGCAGCCGCTACACAATCCATCAACCTGCCACAAGCCGGATTAAATCAAGGGAGCAATCAGGTGCGCCTAGTTGCCCTGGGCGGCAGCGCGGATATTTCTCTGGTTGATAAAATCACCCTGACTTACTGGCGCAAGTATGCCGCCGAAAGCAATCAATTGCGATGTACGGCAAGCGGCGGCGAGCAGATTACCTTGACCGGATTCACCTCAACCGACATTCGCGTACTGGATGTCACAAACCCGAATAATCCGCAAGAACTCACCGGAACATTAAGCGGCAGTAAAAATGCCGCGACCATTACGCTGACGGTTGCCGGAGCCGGAACGCGCCAACTTTATGCCTTTACCGGCGAGCAGGCGCGAAGCGTTATGCCTAAAACCAACCAGCCCTCAAACTGGCGACAAAACAATCGCAGCGCCGATTATCTGATTATCACGCGCCGCGAGCTACAGCAAAGCTTTGAACCGCTTGCCGCCTTTCGTCGAAGCAAGGGATTAACTGTCGCGATGGTCGATGTCGAAGACCTCTATGACGAATTCAATTTCGGCAATCAATCACCGCAAGCCATAAAAGATTTTCTGGCTTTTACCAAGTCGAATTGGGCGGTGGCTCCGCGCTATGTATTGCTTGGCGGCGATGGCACCTACGACTACAAAAACTATTTAGGTTTTGGCGATGACAATATCGTGCCCACCAAATTGATTGATACGCAATATATGGAAACCGCTTCCGACGATTGGTTTGTCGATTTCAGCAACCAGGGTTTGCCGGAGATGGCAATCGGGCGATTGCCCGCACGAAATGCCAGCGAAGCCGCGCGGTTAGTCGCTAAAATCATCAGCTACGATAATCAGACCGCCGCAAACCAGTTGTTGTTGGTTAGCGATTTGACTGACGGTTTTGATTTTTCAAACGGCAACAACGAACTTCGTCCTCTAGTGCCGACAAATCTTGCGGTAACCGAAATCAAGCGCGGCACCGCCGATGATGCGACTTTGCATAAGGAATTGATTGAGGCAATCAATAGCGGTCTGAAGGTTGTCAATTACAGCGGTCACGGCTCGCTCAGTGTATGGCGAGGCGGGTTGCTGTCAAACGAGGACGCCAGCGCATTAATCAATAACCAGAATCTGGCATTGTTCGTCTCCATGAATTGTTTGAATGGCTATTATGTCAACCCTGAGATTGATAGTCTCGCCGAGCGCCTCCTCAATGCTCAGGGCGGCGCCTGTGCGATTTGGGCATCGTCAGGACTATGCGAACCGGGCGGGCAGGCGCAGTTGAATAAAGAATTCTATCGCCAGTTGTTCGGGTCGACACCGATGACGCTTGGGGAAGCGGCGATGCGCGCCAAAGCATTTATCGCTGACCCGGATATCCGTAAAACCTGGACCTTGCTGGGCGACCCGGCAATGCAGTTGCGTTAAAGGAATATCTCTATTTAACTTTAGAGTCGTTTGCGATTGACGCATCTATTAAAAGCGGGCTACAGACCACGATTCGGCGACTGACGCGGTCTTTAGCCCGTTTTTTCGACCTCAGTAAATCGTCCGGTGGATTGGATGGTTTAAAAGAAATTTCCGAAAATGCCACGCTGGAATCATTCAACTCATGATATAGCTTGGGCGAGTATGTGGTCTGGCTGTAGTGACTGTGGCGCGCGCGTATCTTAAACCTGTAGGCGAGGTCGGGTTCTTCCGGGTTGACTGCTTTAACTCAACAAGCAGGCGCAAGCCCAAAGCGATTAAGACTTCTTTAAACTCCTGGCGCATTGCCTGATGGCGCTGTGGTCTCGCCGCATCAATTTACCCATTGAAGCTAATCACATACTCACTCGATGCAATTGGGCATTTGCCCGGACGCGCAGAGAAGTCTTTTCAGACTGCCCTGCGCAATACAATTGCACAATCAAGTCACAAGATGTCAGGGAGTGATGTGATGAAACAACAGCGTGGGTTTTTGATAATTGCCGGTATCGGTTTATGTATAGGGTTGATCGCCTGGTTAAACCCGCAGAAAACCCAGGGCGCGACGTTTACGGTTACCAACACCAACGACAGCGGCGCGGGTTCGCTTCGTCAGGCAATCATCAATGCCAATGCGACTTCAACGATTGATACCATCAATTTCGCGATAACCGGAAGCGGCGTAAAAACCATCGCGCCGCTTACGCCTTTCCCGGACATCACCGCGCCGGTGATTATTGATGGCACAACGCAAACGGGATGGTCTGTCGGCAATCTCGTCATCGAACTGGATGGAACAAACGCGGGAGCTTCTGCAAACGGCTTATCGTTTTTCAATATCCCTGACACCGCCGCAACCAGTATTGTCAGAGGCTTGGCAATCAATCGTTTCTCAAACGCTGGCATCGCCACGCAGATTTCAAGCAACATCACCATCGAAGGCTGTCACATCGGAACAGACCCCACGGGCACAATCGCTCGCGGCAACGTCGTAGGCATTTTGTTGCAACGCACAATCGGCAGTTTTCTCTCCATCAATATCACCGTCGGCGGCAACACTGCGGCAGAGCGCAATGTGATTTCGGGAAATACGTTTATGGGGCTGAGAGTTTTTGGCAGCTCGCTTTATAACATAACCGGCAATTACATAGGCACGGATAAAAGCGGCATGGTGGCGCTTCCAAACGTGTTTGGAATGGAAATAACCGGCGTAAACATTACTGTCGGCGGCGCTACATCGAATTTGCGCAACGTGATTTCGGGAAATACCGCGACCGCAATGAACGTGAACGGTTTGGAAAACATTGTGCAGGGAAATTTCATAGGCGTTGCTGCCGACGGCATAACCCCTATGGGCAACAACGGCGCAGGCATTACGATTATCGGCAACGGTTCAACCAATAACGACCACACCATCGGTGGATTAAACGCCGGTGAAGGCAACCTAATCGCTTATAACACCGGAGACGGCATCAATATTTTTCGTGACACCAACCCGACTACCGGACACAGAATTTTAGGCAATTCGATTTTCTCAAACGGCGGACAAGGGATTGACCTGGACCAGAACGGCGTAACCCCAAACGATACGGGCGACGGCGACACCGGCACAAATAATTTGCAAAACTTTCCCGTTCTGGCGTCTGCCGTGTCAAACGGTTTGACAACCAGCATAACCGGACAATTCAACAGCGCGGCAAACACTTCTTATCGAATAGAATTTTTTGCCAGTTCTTCGTGTGACCCTTCGGGCAATGGTGAAGGCGAAACTTTTCTGGGCTTTACGAATGTAACAACAAACTCCACCGGCAATGCCAATATCAACGCGAACCTTCCGCCCACATCCTTCGGTCAATTCATTACGGCTACGGCGACGAGAAACACCGCGCCGCTTGATACTTCGGAATTTTCCGCCTGCGTTCCGGTTATCATCGAAACCCTGGTGGTTACTAACACCAATGACAGTGGCGCGGGTTCGCTCCGTCAGGCGATTATTGATGCAAATGCCAACGCCAATCAGACGCTCATAACTTTCAACATCGCGAGCGAAGGCGTTCAAACCATCACGCTCGCTTCCGCCCTGCCGAGTATTACTGCGCCGATTGTGATTGACGGCTTATCACAACAGAATGCGTCTTGCAGTTCGCCTTTGATTGAACTCGATGGGACGAATGCAGGCGCAGGCTTGGACGGATTGTTGATTTCTGCGGGCAACAGCACCGTTCAAGGCTTAATCATCAATCGCTTCAGTGGTGATGGGATTTCACTTATTAACAACGGCGGCAATACCATCAGGTGCAATCGCCTTGGCACCAACGCGGCAGGCAATGCGGATTTTGGAAACAACGGGAATGGAGTCTTAGTCAGTTCATCATCAAATAATACAATTTCCGACAACACCATCTCCGGCAACTCGCTATCGGGCGTTCGCTTGGTAAGTTCGTCAAACAACCTTGTGCAGGGCAACCTCATCGGTTTGAGCGCCGACGGTTTGACGAAAATCGGCAACTCATCGGGCGGCATCAGCTTTTTCACCTTGGGCACTGGAAATCTGATTGGCGGCACAACCGTAGCCGCGCGCAATATCATTTCAGGCAACGCCGGCGCAGGCATTGCTCTGCGCGATGCGAGCGTAACCAACAACACCATTCAGGGAAACTACATCGGTGTCAATGTCACGGGAAGCGGCACGGGGTTTGGCAACACCACCGACGGCATACAAATCTTTTTGAATTCAGCAAACAACACTATCGGCGGCACCAACGCGGGCGAAAGCAATCTCATCGCGTTTAACGCCAATCGCGGCGTTTCGCTTCAAAGCACGGCTGGGACAGGAAACAAAATCTCAGGCAATGCGATTCACTCAAACGGCACGCCAACAAATTTTTTGGGCATAGACCTGAACGCCGACGGTATCACTGCAAACGACGCAGGCGACGCGGACACCGGCGCGAACAATTTGCAAAACTTTCCCGTCATCTCATCAGCCGAAGTTTTTTCAGGTCTCGGAACGGTTATCAACGGCACACTCAACAGCGCTGCTAACACCTCTTTCCGCATAGAGTTTTTTACAAACCCAACCTGTGACGCGCTCGGCAATGGCGAAGGGCAAACCTTTTTAGGATTTGTTGATGTCACCACAAACGCGAGTGGCAACGCCACCATCAGCCATACCCTTCCAACCGAAGCAACCATCGGACACGCCTTGACCGCAACCGCTACGCGAAACCTCGCGCCGTTTGATACTTCGGAGTTTTCAGTTTGCCGCACCATTACGGCTTTCGTGCCTCCGTCAATTGTGGTCACCAACACCAACGACAGCGGCGCGGGAAGTTTGCGACAGGCAATCATTGACGCCAACGCCGACCCTGCGCCAAACACCCTCACGTTCAACATAGCAGGCGCGGGCGTGAAAACCATTTCGCCGACCACGCCGCTGCCAACCATCACCGCACCTGTAATAATTGACGGCTTATCACAACCAAACGCAACTTGCAGTTCGCCCATAGTTGAACTCAATGGCACCAACGCAGGCGCGGGCGCAGACGGTTTGGTCATCTCCGCAGGTAACAGCACCGTTCAGGGACTCATCATCAATCGTTTTAATGGTGATGGGATTGAATTCAACACCACCGGCACAAACACAGTTAAATGTTCGCGCATCGGCACAAGTCAAAGCGGACTCGCTGCTCTGGGTAATGGCGCGAATGGAATTTTCTTAAACAACGTCAGCAACAATACCATCGGCGGCACGGCAGATGACGGCAATCTGATTTCGGCAAACACCGCAAACGGAATTTTGATTGATGGCGCGACTACGTCCGCAAGCAACAACACCATTCAAGGCAATCTCATCGGCGTCAATTCTCAGGGCAATGTTTCTGCCGGAATGAGTAACACGCAAGACGGCATACACATTCAAGGCGCGAACGCTACAAATAACACCATCGGCGGGATGGTTTCGGGGGCGCGAAATGTGATTTCCAACAACGGCGACGATGGCATCGAAACCGCAAGTTCGGCAAGCAACACCATCATCAAAGGCAACTTCATCGGCGTCAATTCAAGCGGCAACGGCGACGCCGGAAATGTTGACAGAGGCATCGTCGCAAACGGCACCACAACCATCGGCGGCACAACCGCAGCCGAACGCAATATCATTTCCGCCAACATCGTTGGCATTCAAACCGTCGGCACCTCGGCGACCACCACCATTCAAGGAAACTACATTGGTCTTGGCGCAGACGGCACAACCGCGCTTGGAAACACCCTCGGCGTTTTTCTCAACAATACCAACAACAGCCTCATCGGTGGCACGGTCGCGGGCGCAGGCAATGTTATATCAGCTAACCCCGACACCGGAATTACTCTCGATGGCAGCAACAACTTTGTTCAGGGAAATTTGATTGGCACAGACGCGACAGGGACATTAGATAAAGGCAATGGCGATGGCAACACCGCGACCGGTGGCGGCATTTCGGTTGCAGACCCGAACAACACCATCGGCGGTTCGACTACATCAGCGCGAAACCTAATTTCCGGCAACAACTTTGGAATTTTTATGGGGTTGACTTCTTCAACCGGCACCACGATTAAAAACAACTTCATCGGCACCAATGTTGCCGGAACCGGGGCATTAGGCAACAGCCGCGCAGGAATTTTGATTGCCTCCAACAACAACATAATTGGCGGAAATTCCGGGGAAGGAAACATTATTGCTTTCAGTGGACAAAACGGCATTGGCATTGGCTCAGTCGCCACCGGCAACCGTATTACTGCCAACTCGATTTATTCAAATAACCTGATGGGCATTGATTTGGGCAACAATGGGGTTGTACAAGTCAATGATAATCTTGACCCCGATACCGGGGCGAATAATCTGCAAAACTATCCGGTCATCACTTCGGTTTCGGCGGTCATTGGCGTAAGCATCACCATTCAAGGCACGTTGAACAGTTCGGCGAATGCCGCATTTCAATTGGATTTTTATGCCAACACCTCCTGCGATAATTCGGGATTTGGTGAAGGGCGAAATTACCTCGGCGCGACCAACGTCACAACCAACGCTTCCGGCGACGCGACATTTAATGTGACCTTCAATGTTGCGGTGGCATCGGGTTCGCGGGTTACTGCGACCGCTACGGATGCTTCGGGGAACACCTCGGAATTTTCCGCCTGCTCGCAACCAACCTTGGTTGAACTGATGGCGCTTTCGGCAACCGGCTTTGACAACGGCAGCTTGATTGAATGGCAAACCGGATTTGAAGCCGACAATCTCGGCTTTAATATCTATCGCGATGAAAACGGCAAACGTGAATTGTTGAATGCGCAACTCGTCGCCGGTTCGGCGCTCAAGGCGGGAGCGGTTTTAACAGCGGGCGACCATTACGGGTTTTGGGTAAGCGGCACATCGGAAACTGCCGCATACTGGTTGGAAGATGTTGACCTGAATGGGCACTCGACCTGGCACGGCCCGGTTTATGTGAAATCAGTTGGCGGGAAACCTGATGAACCCGTGCAGGCGAGATTTTTAACCGATGTTTCTAAACCGTTCGCCGAAATCGATACCTCAAAAATTATTGAAACGGTCGCGGGTTCAATAAACCGGTTTGCAAATACGGATGACAATTTGACGCTCGCAAAAATTTCCGGGAAAACCGAAACCGATTCGCCAGGGATGATGGAATCACTGCGGGCAATCAAGATTGGCGTGAAGCAAGAGGGGTTTTATCGCCTGACACCAACCGAACTCAGCCGTGCCGGTTTATCAAAAGACGCGAACCCGCAAACCTTGCAGATGTTTGTCGAAGGTAAAGAGATTCCGATTTCCGTAGTCACGGATAAATCAGGTTCGTTACAGGCAGTTGAATTTTACGGCGTCGGTTTGGATACGCCATCGACGAATACGCGAATTTACTGGCTGGTTGAAGGTACACAGTCCGGCAAACGTCTGGTTGCGCAAACCGGCAGAGGCGAAATCACGCCGCAATCATTTATTGAAACCATTGAACGGCGTGACCGCAGCATCTATTTCGCGGCATTACGAAATGGTGAAAAAGAAAATTTCTTTGGCGCGATTATCACTGCGCAAACCGTTGACCAAACTCTTACGCTTAAAAATCTCGCCATCAACGCGGCGGAAAAAGCGACGCTTGAAATCACTTTGCAGGGTGTCACACAACAAGCCCATCGCGTGCAGGTGCAACTCAATGGCAATCTAATCGGCTATCTCGATTTCAACGCGCAGCAAAATCATGCGGAAAAATTTGCAGTGCCGCTGGCGTTTCTGCAAACAGGGGTGAACACCGTTCGCTTAACCGCGCAAAACGGCGCAAGCGATGTTTCGCTGGTGGATGCGATTCGCGTCTCCTATCCGAAAACCTTTACCGCCGAAAATAATCAATTGAAATTTACGGCAAGGGAAGGCGAACGCATTTCGATAAATGGCTTCACCTCGAAAAACCTTCGCGTGTTTGATGTGACGGCAACAGATGCGCCGCAGGAACTTGCCTGCACGATTGAGCAGTCAAAACTCGGCGGGTTGATTTTAAGTGTTGCGACTTTTGAAAAGGGAACCCGCCGACTTTTAGCGATTGCCAATGACCAGCCAGGTCAACCGGTGAGCGTGAAATTGAATATCCCCTCAGACTTGAAACCGGCTAGTGGAGCCGATTTCGTGGTGATTGCCAATGGTCAGTTCCTTGACGCGCTCAAGCCGTTGAAACAGAAACGTGAAGCCGAAGGCTTGAAGGTGGCGCTCGTTGATGTCGAAGACCTCTACGATGAATTCAACTTCGGCAACAAATCGCCGCAAGCCATCAGAGCCTTTTTGAGCAATACGCAGAGCAATAAACTCCAACGCCCGCGCTTTGTATTACTCGTCGGCGATGCTTCGTATGATGCGAAAAATTATCTGGGGCGGGGTGAGTTCGATTTATTGCCGACCAGATTCATTGACACGGAGTTTATGGAGACCGCATCCGATGATTGGTTCGCGGATTTCAACGACGACGGGATTGCTGAAATGGCAGTGGGGCGGTTGCCCGCGCGAACGCTGACGGATGCCGAAAATGTAATCGCGAAAATTTTGCATTATCAACCAAACGTCGCGCCAGCGTCTGCATTGTTGGTTTCCGATGCCAATGAAGGTTTTGATTTTGAAGGTGCGAATGGCGGGATTCGATCATTGATCGAAGCGCAACTGAAGGTCGAAGAACTCAGACGCGGACAACTGGATGCGACGACGGCAAAAGCGAAACTCTTTGACGCCCTGAATCGCGGGCAGCGATTGGTGAATTATGTCGGTCACGGGTCGCTCAATGTGTGGCGCGGCAATCTGTTGACGGCACAGGAAGCAAGGAATTTGACCAACGCGAGTTTACCGATGTTTGTGACCATGAGTTGTTTGAACGGCGATTTTTCGGAAGCCGAATCGGAATCGCTTGGTGAAGCTTTACTGCTTGCCGGTCGCGGCGGCGCACTTGCCGTGTGGGCATCATCGGGTTTGACTTCGCCGCACGGTCAAAAAGTATTGAATCAAAATTTTATCAACCGGCTGTTCAACTCTGCTGCGAAAAGAGTGACCATCGGGGAAGCCGCGCAACAGGCAAAAACTGCAATCGCGGATATGGACATTCGCCGCACCTGGATACTCTTAGGCGACCCGACACTCAGATTGAAATAAAAAGTAAAAAGTAAAAAGGCAAAAATAAAAAGTGAATGTGAATCGCTTATTTACTTTTGCCTCGTTTGAAAACAGGGTTTCTTGGGTGGCTTGCAAAATCATTAACTGAGGTTGAACAAGCCTGATCATTGGTGGTCAAAGACCGCTTTCTCAACGAACTCATCGTAAGCTCAGGCGAAAATGGCTCCAATCTACTACGGCTTATTTCACCACGATGTTGACGAGGCGACGCGGGATGACCACGACTTTGACAATCTCTTTGCCATCGGTATTGGCTTTGATTTTTTCATCGGCAAAGGCCGTCTGTTTAATCGTTTCTTCGTCGGCATCGGGCGCAACAAAAACTCTGCCGCGCAATTTGCCATTCACCTGAACGGCGATTTCGATAGCTTCTTCGCGCGCCCAGTCGGCGTTAAATTCGGGCCATTTCGCAAAAGCCAGACTGGTCGTGTGACCGTAAGCTTCCCACATCTCTTCGGCAATGTGCGGCGCGAAGGGCACCAGCATTCGTATCAAAGCTTCCAACGCTTCGCGGGCGATGCTCGAATCCTGCGCCGTCGCTTCGCCGTTTTTATCAACCGCTAAATCGAAGGCGTAAAGTTCGTTCGTGAGTTCCATTAACGCCGAAATGCAGGTGTTCAAATGCATGCGCTCTTCGAGATTTTCGGTTATCGCTTGAATCACCTGATGAGTTTTGCGTAACAATTTGCGTTGATAATCGGCTAAATTGTCCGCAGCAATTGCCGGAATCGCCGCGCCGTTGATACGCCCTTGCCATTTCCCGGCGATGCGCCAGACACGCGATAAATAACGTTCAGCGCCATCGAATCCTTCGTCAGACCATTCCTTGTCTTTTTCCGGCGGTCCGGCAAACAACACGAACAATCGCAAAGCGTCCGCGCCGTTACGCTCAATCATCTCCATCGGGTCAACGGCATTCTTTTTCGATTTCGACATCTTTTCGCTGCGCCCGATGATGACCGGTCTGCCGCAGAATTTGCAGGTCTTCTCTTTAGTGACTTCTTCAGGGAACAGCCAATCGTGCTCAGGGCATTTGTAAGATTCTTTGCAGACCATGCCTTGGGTCAACAATTTGGTTACCGGTTCATCGAATTTCACCAAACCCATATCGCGCATGACCTTGTTCCAGTAGCGCGTGTAAATCAAATGCATGACCGCGTGTTCGATGCCGCCGATGTACTGGTCAACCGGCAACCAGTACGCGATGATTTGCGGGTCGAACGGTTGCGTGTCGTTATGCGGGTCTGAGTAACGGAAGTAATACCAGTTCGAGTCAACGAAAGTGTCCATCGTGTCGGTATCGCGGTTTGCCTCACCACCGCACTGCGGACAGGCGACGTTGACGAATTCGGGAACGTGGTCAAGCGGTGAGCCTTCGGTGACATTCAAATTCACGCCTTTCGGCAACACCACCGGCAATTCACTTTCGGGAACCGGCGAAGTGCCGCACTGCTCGCAATGAATCATCGGTACAGGGGTTCCCCAGTAACGTTGCCGCGAGATGCCCCAGTCGCGAATCTTGTAGGTAATCGCGCCTTTGCCAAATCCCTGTTCTTCGGCATAGGCGGTCATCTTCTCATTTGCTGCTTGGGAAGTGAGTCCGCTCCACTCGCCGGTGTTGACCGTGGTTGTCCACGATTCGTCGGCGACTTCCAATTCGTCTGCGGGAATTTCTTTGCCATCACCGGTCAATTTGATTTGCCGAAACGGGATATTGTATTTGCGCGAAAATTCAAAGTCGCGTTGGTCGCCCGCAGGCACCGCCATAATCGCGCCGGTTCCGTATTCAATCAACACGAAATTGGCAATCCAAATCGGCATCAGTTCGCCGTTGAACGGATTGATAGCAAAACGCCCGGTAAACGCGCCCTCTTTTTCCAAATCTTCAAGGGTGCGCGCCGAACGATTCTGATTTTTCAATTTTGCGGCAACCGCCAACACTTCATCTTTGGTCGGTGTACCCTCGACCAGTTTTTCAACCAACGCATGTTCAGGCGCAAGCACGATAGCATTGGCGCCATAAATCGTATCGATGCGCGTGGTGAAGACGGTGATGGATTCATCAAAGTCAGCGATTTTGAAAGTCACGTGCGCGCCGCGCGAACGACCAATCCAGTTGCGTTGTTGGTCAATGACGCGCTCGGGCCAGTTGCCTTCCATATCATCCAGACAATCGAGCAACTCGCCTGCATAATCGGTGATGCGCGCGAACCATTGCATCAAGGGTTTTTGAATCACCGGGGTATCGCAACGCCAACAGACGCCGCCCGATGCCTGTTCGTTCGATAGCGAAATGTTTTCTTTGGGACACCAGTTGACCGGCGACAATTTGCGATAAATCATGCCGCGTTTGTACATCTCGATAAAAAACCACTGATTCCATTTGTAGTATTCGGGGTCGCAGGTTGCCACTTCACGCGACCAGTCATAGCTGATGCCCATGCGTTGCAACTGCCCTTTCATGGTTTTGATGGCATCGCGGGTGAAATCTTCGGGGTCGGTGCCGTGTTTGATGGCGGCGGTTTCGGCAGGCTGTCCGAAAGCGTCCCAACCGAACGGGTGCAGGACGTTGAAGCCGCGCATGCGTTTGTACCACGACAGCGCGTCGCCGATTGCATAATTGCTCATGTGCCCGATGTGAGCGCGTCCCGAAGTGTAAGCGAGCATTTCCAGACAATAAAATTTCTGTCGGGTCGGGTCTTCTTTAACTTCAAAAGTTTTTTCATCTGCCCAGCGTTTTTGCCATTTGGTTTCGATGGCTTGCGGAAAATATTTCTCGTCCATAGTCCTATCCTTATTTAAAAAGTGTTTAGTTTATTGATGAATGATGGATTTGTCGAAAGCCTTTTGCGGCGCGAAAAATTATTTTGCCCTTAGCGGGCAAGCAGTGGGTTGAGCAGATTGAGTTTCAATCTCAATATGGTTGCGAATTTCATAAGGCTAATAATAGACTGCTACTTAGAGAAGCAGCAACTGAAAGTTGAAATTAAGTTCCGGATAATCTCAAAAAGTATCTGATGAATTGTTGACAGCTTATCGCCTTTGTGAGTATAGTGTTGATTCTTTAAATGAAAATGAGTTTCGATTTCAATTAAGTAAGGCGTTCAGCAAACCATCGTTGGCGCAAGCAGGCAGCCCTTCCGCCTCACTTTATTGAGTTGCAAAAGGCTCAGGCAGGGAGGTTAACTCGTCACCGCAATTTACATTTCAAGCCAGGATTCACGATAACTTTAGTTCAAACACGGAATAGGAGATTAGATTATGAATCAAATCGATCAACAGCACTCGCCTCAAAATCAACGCGGGTACTCCTGTTTTCGCTGTGCCACCGGTTGCATTCATGTAGTTGTAAACAATGTCATGCTTACCATGTCACAAGCGCAATTTTTCTGTTTGGCAGATGCCGTGGGTAACCTTTTGCAAGTTCTTCACGCAGAGGGAAAATTTTCCCCCACACAAAATTATTCGGAATCAACCATCATGTGAAATAAGTGAAAAATGTTTTAAACGAAATTGATCAGGAGAATCATTATGAAAAATAACCTAGCAACATTGACGCAAACTTTACTTGCCGCCTGCTGCATCGCTTTGCTTGGCGGCACGGTCGCGGCGCAACAAACTGCTGCCAAAGAAGCGAAGGCAGACCCCGAAGCTTACGCCTTGCTCAAAAAGGCGCACGATGCGCGGCAGACTTTTCCCCAGAATTTTCGTGGCTTCGCAGCTGATTTCACTTTTAATGACAACGGGCGCATCACCAAAGGGACGCTCCTGTACTCTGACGCCAAAGGCGTTGAGGTGAAGATTGACGGCTTATCGGAAGAGGCGAAGGAATGGGTCAACGATCAATTGAGCAGTATGCTGGCACATCGTCGCGGCGGCGATTTCGCCAAAGGCGATGGTCGCTATCCCCTCACTTTCGGCGAAGACGATAAAAACCCACTCGGTCGTTTGCTGCAACTAAACGACTCCATGAAATCAAGCTATCGGGTGCGCGATGGTCAAACCGTCGAAGTAACGCGCACCATGGCTGGCGATAAATTCACCATCACGGTGCTGGAAACCACGCTCACGGAAGGCGGTAAATTCCTTCCCAAACATTTCACTGTTACCTACTTCGACGCCAAGACCGGACAACTGAAACGCACAGAGATGTTCACCGATGCTTACGCCAATACTTCGGGTCTGTGGGTTCCTGCGTCACGCCGAATCATTCGCGCCGAAAACGGGCAGGTCACGGCGCGCATCATCGAAATCAGTAATGTTCGCCTCAGAGATTCTGGCGAACAAGCTGTCCGAAAGTGAACCGGCGGTGGCTCAGGTTCGGCGGCGTAAAATCCGATAGCGACCGCTTCATCTTTCGGTGCTATTACTCTCGGCTAATCAACACAGGCTTATGAAAGAAGCTTTGCCAATCATCATCTTTGGCGACAGCAATGACGAGCAAATCATTCGTCTCAAGTGTTGGCTGCTCAAATGCGGCGTCTGCAATTTCGCGCATTGTCGACTAGAGGATTGCTTACGGTTTGAAAAAAATATGCAGGCAGGTCTGTTCATCATCTCGCGCGAGACCATGAACCCGACCCAAATCGAAGCCGTCAGCTTGCAAGCCCGCCGTCTTGCCGTGCCGGTGTTGCAACTGTGAACCCCATGGCAATTCACCGGCATTTCATCGAAAGCGAAAATCGGCGTACCTAGAATTGCTCAAATATTGAGTGATAAAAAGTGAAGCCTTCAGCGCAGCAACGCCGAAGGCTTCAGTGCAACAACTAATCCGTTTCAGTTCGGTAAAACTTAACCGGCAGTGTGCGTTTCGATACTAGCACACGGCTGATTAACTCGCATCCGCTTTATCTGGAAGCGGCGCGAATTAAGGAGGCATCAAATGTGTTATTCAATCACTAGTCGTTGGCGTCAACTGGCAACCTTGACGCTCGTTTTTTTACTTCTCAATTCTTCCACGCATTCCCTCTTTGCGCAATCCATCGCCGCGCGCGGACAAGTCGTTGACCAGACGGGCGCGGTGATTACCGGCGCATCGGTCACTATCGAACACCTCGCTACAGGCTTTGAACGCGCCGTTAAATCCGACGCCAATGGCGAGTTCGTTTTCTCAGCGGTTTCGAGCGGACGCTGTCGCCTCACTGCAAGCGCCGAAGGTTTCGCGCCGCTATCGAAAGAGGTTGACTTGCCCTCTTCCGACGCCATCAGTTTTGCGCTTGCGCCTGCATTACTTACGGAGAGACTCACCGTCGTCTCCGGCTCACGCCAAGAAGAGTTGCGCGAAAGCTTAAATACCCGCGTTGAAGTCGTCGGGCGTTCACGCATACGCGACACCGGTTATGAAACGGTCGCTGAAGTTTTGCGCGAACTCCCAGGTGTAGTAACTCGTCGCGGTTCGGAGACCGCAGGCGCGGCAGGCGAACAGATTCAAGGCATTGATTCGCGCCAGGTGCTGGTCTTGCTTGACGGGCAGCCGATAGTCGGAGCGCGTGGCATCAAACGCGGTGTGTTGAACCTTGACCGTCAATCAACCAGCAGGCTCGACCGCGTTGAAGTGGTCAAAGGCGCATCCTCCGCGCTCTACGGTTCGGATGCCATCGGCGGCGTCATCAACCTCATCACCCGCGAGCCTTCATCACCATTCGAGTTTTCCTTGACCACTTCCGGCGGCAACTACGGCGCGTTCGACGCTCGCGCCGAAGCGGGATTTTCGCAAAATCAATGGAGCGGCTTTTTCAGCTTTGAGCGTCACAAAAACAACGGCTTCGATTTAACGCCTACGACTTTCGACACCACTGGCGCAGGGTTTCATCGCTACGACGCGCTGGCGAAATTCAAGTATCAAGTTACTCCCTCCTTTTCGCTTTCGACTTTGGTCAATAGCTACTGGACGAATCAACGCGGACGTTCCGTTGGCGAGCTCGGGTCACAAACGAACGACATTGATGAAGAATCACAAAACTACGGTCTGACCGCAGACTGGCAGATTGATGGGCGAACGACATTACAGGCGCGCGGTTATTTTGCAAAGTTTGATGAGATTTCCAATGGGAGACTTGCGCCATCGCTCAATACGCCGCTTACGCCGGGCACGCTGCACGAGCGACTGGGCAAAGTTGACGCGACGCTTGGAAGAATTTTAGGCGAGCGGCAATTGGTGCAAATCGGCGGCGAATTTTGGACAGATCGTTATCGCGGCGCGAACCGTTTGCGCGATGACGGTGGCAATCAAGCCGACACAGGCGTATTTTGGGCGCAAGATCGTCTTAGCCTCAATCGCCTAACTGTGACGTTAGGGTTTCGCTATGATAGCCATTCGATCTTCGGCGACGCTTTCTCGCCGAAAGTTGGCGTGAATTTCAAAGTCACGGAAGGCTTGCGCTTGCGCGTTTCGTATGGTCGCGGCTTTCGCGCTCCAGATTTAGGGCAACTCTACTTTCGCTTTCTGAACCCGACCAATTTTTATCAAGTCATCGGCAATCCGAATCTCCAACCCGAATATGCCAACTCCTGGCAAGTGGGTAGCGAATATACAACGCGCAATCGTCGCGTTCGGTTTGGCGTGAATATTTTTCGCAATGACATACACGACTTGATTGATTCGGTGAGTCTGGGATTCATCACCTCGCCGCAGCAGCTTGCGGCAATCATGGCGCAAGAAGGCATTGACCCGGCATTCAAACCGCAACTCGGGCGCTTGCTCTTTTTCTATAAAAACCTTGCCGATGCCGCGACCCAAGGCGTCGAGTTTGATGGCGACGTTTCGTTAGCTCACGGTTTTGCTGTTGGCGGCGCGTACACCTATCTCGATGCCTTCGATAAGAAAACCGATTTGCAATTGACAGGCAGAAACCGCCATCAAGGCAGCGCGCGCTTTGTCTGGGAGAGCGATGAAAAGCTCGGCTTGCGCGCCAATGTGCGCGGCACGTTTTACAGTTCCTGGATCAATTCACGCGCCACCGTGAACGGCGTTTTGACAGATGTGATTGCGCCGAAATTCGCGCTCTGGGATTTATACGTCGCCAAACGCCTCTACAGCGGGTTGGAGGTTTTCACTGCCGTTGATAATTTCACCGACAGCAAAGACCCGAACACAGGCGTCTTGCTTGCGCCAACGCCACCAAACACCAGTTTTACTCCTGCTCCGATTTATCGCCCGGAAGTCGGTCGCACCTTCCGCGTTGGGATGCGTTGGAATTGGGCGAAAGGGCGATAAGCGAGCAGGCAGGCGAATCGGCTATAGCCGGGAGGGGAGTTGCCTTACCGCTTCGCCAACCCTTCAAATCACAACCAAGCTATCGATTGGAGATACCATGAATCTTATGCTCATTCTGTTTTTACTGCTCACGCCACTGACAAGCGAAAGTCGTTGGACAGCGTTTCGCGGTACGGGCGACAGCCACTCTACGGCTCGCAATTTGCCGCTCGAATGGTCTGACAAGAAGAACCTTGCCTGGAGCGTGAACTTGACGGGCTATGGTCAATCGAGTCCGGTCGTCTGGGGCAATAAAATTTTTCTCACCTCCACGCAGGGCGAAAACAAAGAACGCCTCTTCGTCTCCTGCTTCTATCTCAAAAGCGGTAAAAAACTCTGGGAGAAAAAACAGGCGGCAACTTACACCATGAAGGATGCCAACACCGTGAGCAAAGCCGCGCCCACGCCAGCCGTTGATGAGCGGCGCGTGTACGCTTTTTTCGAGAGCGGCGATTTGTTCGCCTTTGACCACAAAGGCGAATTGTTATGGCAACGCAAACTGGCAGGCGAATACGGTGCTTATAAAACCAATCACGGTTTGGGCAGTTCTCTGGCGCTCACCGAGCAAGCGGTTATCGTCTTCGTAGTTCATCAGGGTCATTCGTATTTATTGGCGGTGGATAAAAAGAGCGGGCGCAATTTATGGATGACCGACTTGGCGGAAGGCGGCGGCTGGACTTCGCCTATCATCGCTTCGCATCAGGGCAGTGCGCAAATTTTGATTAGCGTAAACGGGCGAGTCGCAGCTTTCGAGGCGGCGACGGGGCGCGAACTTTGGTCTGTGAAAGGATTGAAAGGCAATAACATTCCATCGCCTTCGATTGGTGATGATTTGGTAGTAATCGGCTCAAGCGATAAAGGCTCGAACCTCGCTATTCAACTTGGCGGCGCGGGTGATGTAAGCGAAACGCGAGTCCGGTGGCGAGCCAAGGAAGCCACCTCTTCATTTTGTTCGCCGCTCGTTTATAAAGGGCTGGTCTACTTCGTCAACAAAGTTGGCGCGGTTTTTTGCTTGGATTTGAAGACCGGCGAGCAACTCTGGCAAACGCGCATCGAAAGCGATTGCTGGGCTTCGCCGCTTGCTGCCGGAGACCACATCTATTTTTTCACTGTCGAAGGCGTGACCGAAGTGTTTCGCGCCGGGACCAGCCCCGAAAGAATTGCCCGCAACGAGTTGTCGCTGAACGGCGGCAGAATTTACGGCATCGCCGCTGTTGATAGCGCTCTGCTCATTCGTTGCGGTCGTCGGTTGATCAAGTTGAGTGAACGCTAACTCATCACATCTTTTGACAAACACCATGAAAATTGAAACTGCCATTGCGGATATTGAAGCGAAACCAGTTGATCAGGTCGGCAAGAATGGAACGTTGACTGATAATTTTAATGAGCCGGATGTGCCTGCAAGCCAACCGATACCGCGCCTCTATCGTGTCATTTGGCGTTGGCATTTTTACGCGGGGCTAATCGTACTGCCGGTATTGCTAACGGCAGCCATCACCGGCGGACTTTATGTTTTCGTTAAAGAAATCGAGCCTTGGATATATCCCTATCGAACCGTTATGCCGCAAATGCAGGTGGTCACCTATCAACAACAACTCGAAGCCGCCAAAGCCGTTGTGCCGCAAGGCTTCGAGGCTCATGGTCTAACCTTATCGGACGACGCGCAACGGGCTACGATTATCACTTTTCATCAACAACCGGAGCGTTATCTTTATGTCTTTGTCAATCAACATACAGGAGAGGTGCAAGGGCAGACCGAATACGGTGATTCGTTTTTTGACATCGTTCTCAAAATTCATCGCACACTGTTTGCGGGTTCCACAGGAAGGTATATCGTCGAACTCGCGACAAGCTGGGGCATCATCTTGGTGGTCACGGGGATTTACCTGTGGTGGCCTCGCGGTCGCCGGAAAATCATCGGCGTGTGGCTGCCGCGACTGCGCGGCAAAAGCTACGCCGTATGGCGCGACTGGCACACAGTTCCCGGATTCTATTTTTCCATTTTGGCATTCCTGGTCATGTTCACAGGACTGTTTTTTACGCAATTTTTCGGACGCGTTTATGACATTGCAGCGTACCTGACGAACGCCTACCCGCAGAGTTATCTCCGTCCGCCGAAGTCATCGGTCAGGGAAGGCGCAAAACCTCTAAGCCTTGATAAGGTGATCGCCATTGCGCGCCGTGAACAAAGTGAGCCGCAACTTTTTGTGGATTTGCCGCACACTGCCGAAGACAGTTTTTCGGTCTATTGTGGGACGACGGATAAGCTGTCCACCTATTCAAATCTCCACATTGAGCAATATTCCGGCACTATCCTTGACCACGTGACCTTCAAAGATTTGTCCCCGATGGCAAAGACCCGGTTGCTTGCCTACCCGATTCACGTCGGCTCGATTTACGGAATGCCGACGAAGATTTTAGCGTTTCTGGTTTGTCTGTTGATTGTTGCCATGAGTGTGACGGGTGTGGTGATGTGGTGGAAACGCAAGCCGCGCGGTAAGACCGGTTTCCCGCAAAAAACCGAAGCCTTCAAACCGGCGAAGTGGTTGTTGGTCACGATTGCTTTGCTCGGCATGCTGATGCCTGCGGCAGGAATTTCGATACTGGTTATTTTGCTTGGCGACTGGCTGTTGCAGAAGAAGCGCGCCGCGCAAGCCGAATCTTGAGTGTTTGAACGGAGGCGTATGCAGTTAGGTCGAACAGCCGAATTTTTCATTCACTCATACCGACGCGCAGAGGTCACGGTCAAAGACCCCTCCTTCAACATTTCATTAGTAAGTTTAATGGCAAACTGCTCTAATCCGGCACTTGTGACCATTGTTGGTGCCAATCGTTTGATTCTGAGTTGATTCACCGTTGCTACTGCTGTTGTTGACTCGCTTCATACAAAGTCCACGAAGGCATCCGCGTCGCTTCGGTTTCCGGGAGTTGGTGGGTCGTAGGGGAAACCTGAACCGCGACTTTGAGTTCAGTTTCGGCTTCGCCTTTAAATACGCCACGGGTTGGCGGCACGTCCGTATAATCGCGACCGATGGCGGTGCGAATATGGCGTTCACCGGCAAGCAAATTATTCGTCGGGTCAAATCCCACCCAACCCAAATCCGGCAACAAGGCTTCAACCCAGGCGTGAGTGGCATCCTGCGCCGAACGGTCAGGCGTATCGGTGCGATGAAACAGATAGCCGCTCACATAACGACAGGGAATCCCGAGATGGCGAACCAGGGCAATCATAATGTGCGCAAAGTCCTGGCAGACACCCTGACGTTTTTCCAACGCTTCATCAATTTTTGAATCCACTTTGGTGCTTTGCGGTTTATAGTCGAAAGCGTTGTGAATGCCTTTGTTGATTTCGCGCAACAAACTGAGCGGGTCGGCGCGTTGTTGCAGGTTTAACTCGCGCTCAAATTGTTCGAGCAAGGCGCTACGCTCGGTGAAAGAACTTGGCAACAACATATCCCAGGCGTCATTGCTCATTGTTAATTCTTCGAGTCGCTGCCACCCGTCGCCATCCAGACTTTCGGGAATCTCCGCAGGCGGAAGCATTTCAACCAGGGCTTCGGTTTTAATTGCCAGCTGATTATGCCTGCCCGGGATGTTGAAATGATGCACCTGATTGCCCATATAATCGCGGTAATTGAGGATGCGGGCGCGCGGGCTGACCGATAGTTCAAACGAGAGACAACGTTGAAAGCCGTCAGAACGCGGGTGCATACGAACTTCCATTAAACTTTCATTGATTGGTGCGCTGTAGCGGAATTTAGTAAGGTGACGAATTGAATAGTACATAAATCAGTTTTTGGTTTTCGGATGTTGGAAATTTTTTATTTGCGAAATCATAAAATCCCGTTTATTCAAGCAGCCGCAACCAGTCGCGGACAACGGTTCAAAGCTTATGAAACCGGCGCGGATTCGATCTGATAGGTGATATATGCCTGATAAATCGCATCGTGAATCTGCAAACACTGGCGCTCAATATCTTTCAAATAGCTGTGCAGGTCGCTTTCCATAATCTCTTCAATCTGCACGAAACTGAGCGCCGCTCGCAATTTTCCAGCCAGTCGGTTGGCGCGGGAAGATTTATGAGTTTGCGTGGCTTCGGCAATCGCGTTCAATCCGGCTTGCAACATATCGGCGGAAAAGCGCACCGAATGCGGAAAATCAGCGTTGAGCAAAAGAAATTCGGCAATGCGGTCGGGTTGTAAATCTGCCGAATAAACTTTGCAACAGGCTTCAAATGCCGTGCAGCATTTCAGCAGCCCGACCCATTCGAGATAATCGCTCTTGCCATCACTTTCGATATTCGGGTCAGACAGGTATTTGAAATGCGCATCAAGCAAGGCTGCCGTCGCTCCGGCGCGTTCGATGAAGCGCCCGACTTGAATAAATCGCCATCCTTGCCCGTGACTCATGGTTGAATCGGTGATGCCTTGAAAGAGGTGCGCGCCTTCTTTGACGTTGCGGAAATAGGCGTGCGAACCGAAGTTCCATATCTGCTCGATTCTGGCGCTTTTGACTTGCAGGTAGAGGCGATTCAATTCTTCCCACATTTCCGAACTGATTTGCTCGCGCACCTGCCGGGCATTTTCGCGCGCGGCAATAATAGAAGAGACGATGGAACCGGGATTCTCAGCATCAAATGCCAAACTCTCAGTGAGTTTATAAGCGTCGCGGGTATCGGTGGGCGGCAAGCCTAAACCGCTCATGACCAGTTGCCAGCGCCGCTCCGCCATCAATGGCGATTGATCCAACATCAGGTTGAGCGTGACATCGATTAACCGCGCCGTATGCTCTGCGCGTTCAAGGTATCGGCTCATCCAATACAAACTGTCTGCAACTCTCGATAGCATAATTTTCTATTGGTCATCGGTTGCTTGCCATTTGTTAAAGCTTTTCAAGCCCATGACCACTCCGGTGACAACTAATCAATGACCAGTGATTATTCGGCAAGCACCCAGGTATCTTTGCTGCCGCCGCCTTGCGACGAATTGACGACTAAAGAGCCGCGTTTGAGCGCCACGCGCGTGAGTCCGCCGGGGACAATCGTAACCTGGTCGCCTTTCAATATGTAGGGACGCAAATCGACGTGACGGGCTTCGACTTCGCCATCAATAAAACACGGCGCGCGGGAAAGCGCGAGAGTCGGTTGGGCGATGTAATTGCGCGGGTCGGCAAGGATGCGCTCGCGGAACTCTTCGCGCTCTGCCGCTGTGCTGTGGGGTCCAATTAACATTCCATAACCGCCCGATTCCCCAACCGCTTTCACAACCAGTTTGTCGAGATTTTCAAGCACATACTGGCGTTGCGATTCATCGCTCAGCAGATAGGTTTCGACATTCGGCAAAATCGGCTCTTCGCTTAAATAGTAACGAATGATTGCCGGAACATAAGCATACAAGGCTTTGTCATCGGCAATGCCTGTGCCGATGGCGTTCGCCAAAGCGACATTGCCGGCGCGATAGGCGTTAATGAGTCCGGCAACCCCGAGTTGCGAATCGGGGCGAAAGACCAATGGGTCGAGGAAATCATCATCGACGCGCCGGTAAATCACATCGACGCGCTTCAGCCCGGCAGTGGTTCGCATATAAACGACATTATCGTGAACCACCAGGTCGCGCCCTTCGACAAGTTCTACGCCCATCAGCCGCGCCAGGAAGGTATGTTCAAAATATGCCGAATTGAAAACCCCGGGTGTGAGTAAGACGATGGTTGGGTCAGGGCGATGCGCAGGCGCGAGCGCGCGAAGGGTTGCCAGTAACGCCTGCCCATAATGGTCAATCGGGCGCACGCCATAATTGCCGAAGAGTCGCGGAAAAACATGCTTCATGACCTGGCGATTTGCCAGCATATAAGAGACCCCGCTTGGCACCCGCAGATTGTCTTCGAGTACGGCAAACTGTCCGTCATCCAAACGGACAAGGTCTGTGCCGATGACCGAAACATAAATATCACGCGGGACATTGATGCCGCGCATTTCGCGGCGAAAGTGACGGCAGGAATAAATCAATTCACGCGGCACGATGCCGTCACTCAGGATGCAGCCTTCGTGATAGATGTCTTTGAGAAAAAGATTGAGCGCATTGATGCGTTGCGTCAGTCCTTGTTCAAGCGTCGCCCATTCCGAGCCGGTAATGATGCGCGGCAACAGGTCGTAAGGGAAGATGCGTTCAGTGCCTTCTTCGCGACCATAAACCGTAAAGGTGATGCCTTGATGCAAAAAAGAGAGGTCTGCCGATTGTTGGCGTTGTTTTAATTCTTCAGGTGAAAGCTTGAACAAGCGTTTAAGCAATGCCTGATAAGGCGGACGACAAGTGCCCGCGCCATCAAACATTTCGTCAAAGGAAGAGTCGAGTTGATAGCGCGTAAACGGCGGCTGAAAGGAAATTGGTTCAGGCATTCGGGAACTGGACATAAACCCACTCAGCGCAATAAAGAAATGCGCGCATAATTTCAGATTGCCGAGTATGCGCGCATTATTAAAGTCACAGGTGAGTGTGTCAAGTGCTCACCGGTAATATTTGCCGATGATGTCCATGCAAAGCTTTTCGGCGGTTTGAGTGTCGGGATTTACCGGCAGCGCACTTCGCACATATGCTTCTTCGGTGAGTTTGAACAGGCGTTCGGCTTCGGCTTTGACGCGCTCGATTGACCATTCGCCGCGTTTGATTTCAAACAGGTTTTCAGCATCGGCGCGCGCTACATGCAATTCGCCTTCGACTAAAAATTCAATGCCCATTCTGAGCAAGCGAATTAAATGTGCGGCATTTTTCGCATCATAGCCTACACGTCTGACTAACTCGCGTCGTTTGCTTCCCATATACCCGCCGGAAAAATATTTCCGTTTGATGCCCTGATAGCGGTCAATCAAAGTGCCGAGTTTTTCACCGCTATAGTCGCCACCTGTGATAGCCACATCACGTTGTTCTTGCGTGGGTCTGGGGTCGGCAAGGTCAATTTCGTTTTCCAGCAAGAGCGTTTCCAGCGCCTGCATTTCAGCCTGTGCTTCTTGATTGAAATGCGTCATGCGTTTGAATTGCGCATAGGCATATCCGTTGAACGAATGATAAGCCTGCTTTGAAACAAAAAGATGGCGATTATCACGCAAGAGGCTTCCCAGTTCGTGCTGATAGATGATGTGGGACTCGTCCACCCAGAGCAAACTCAAAACATTGGGATTGCATTTGAGCAACAACTGAATGAATTTGCGAATTTCATAACTGACACTGTCCCATTCGTTGATAAATTTTTCATGGACATCATCGCGTCCGAATCCCAGATAATGTTCCATCGGCGCGACGAAAACCCCCATCAAATCTTTGTCATCAATACTGTCAGGGTTGTTTTGCGGCACGAACATGTTATGAGCAATCGAACCTCTGTAAGCCAGCAAAATTAAATTCGCAGGCAAGAGTTCCTGGGTTTGCTCAGGCGATAAATTCTTTAACTTGATTTCCGGTTGTCGTTTTTCCATTTTCTACTCGATTAAGAAACGCTTAAAACAGGCGAGATGAGGTAATATACAAAACTATTTTTAAACTTTTCAAATCCATCTAAAACTTTGAATAGCTGTGCAATGATTTCCAGCCGTTTAAATTATGCGGTTGTAAATCGGCTGGATGATTGATGGAATTCAACATCTGAATATCCCCATCGTAATGCTGCACTTTTTAACCCAAGTTGGGATTTAAAATGATAAACTGAATCAACTTTGACCGTTGAATCACTTTGAAAAAAATCAAAAGGGATGGAAAACGTGTTGAATTTGAAGCCGAAATCCGAAACCTCTGCTCACGAAGGATTCACTCTCAAGCGAGTATTGCCCATCGGCGTTATCATCGGGGTTGCAACCCTTTTGATGTTGCCAACATTTATTTTCGGGTTTCCGGCAGGTTATGATGCGGTCAGGCATTATCGTTGGACCTGGCAATTTTCAGAAGCGCTCGGCGACGGCGCTATTTTTCCGCGCTGGCTTCCGACCGCCAATCATCATCAAGGCAGCCCGGTTGCTTTGTATTATCCGCCGCTGCCGTTTTACGTTGCCGCTTTTTTCGATATTTTTGTCGGCACTTTGCCGGCAATGGCGTTGAGTTGCTGGACTTCACTGATGATTTCGGCAGCCGGGATGTACAAATTAGCGCGCAATCTTTTACCTTGTGGCTATAGTCTGTTTGCCGCAATCATTTACTCAGTTATTCCCTATCACATTTATGATTTGTATCAGGGAACAGCGGTTTCGGAATTCTGGTCATTCGCCTGGATTCCTTTTCTGTTCAATTCGATTTACCACCTGAGCCTGCAAAAAAATACGCAACACATTTTCCTGCTGGCAAGCAATTATGCCTTATTGCTTTTTACCCATGTGCCGATTGCCTTTTTAACCAGTCTGCTCTTACCGATTCTGGCGATTTTATTAACTCGAAAATTTAAAAATCTATGGCAAATCGCCTGCGGACTTTTACTGGGATTGGGGCTTGCCGCCATTTTTATCGTCCCGATTGTCTTTGAAAGAGAGTTTGTCAAACTGCAATTTAAGTTCAATTACCAGGACTATTTTTTATTTAAGCATATTGACGAAGCCTTTAATTCTGCCCTTTTTGCGAAGACCCAAACACCACAATCCTATCTGCTTGAAACCAATGTGATGGCTGTAGGGGTAGCGGTTTTCTTTTTAGCGATTACCTTGACGCTCTGGAAAACCTGGCGATGGCGTCAGGAAAATCCTGCGGGTTTCAAATTGACAGCGGCGGTGTGGGCGCTGACAGCTTGTTGCATTTTGATTACCACGCGAGCGACCAGATTGGTGTGGCAATGGCTCCCCGGATTACCCATGCTGTTTTTCCCGGTGCGCTTTTTTGTGGTCGCTTGCGTAGGGCTTGCGCTCCTATCAGCAATCGCCTGGTGGATTTTAAAAGCGTCGAAACGGCGTGTAATTTATGGCAGCATACTGGCGCTGGCGATGATATTCAATCTGGTGATTAGCTATCTGGCGGTGGTTCGCGCGCCGCATTCGCCGGAAAAATTGCAAGATGGGCTGAGCCAAAGAGAGGTTCGCGAGTATCGCCCCATCTGGTGGAATGCTGACCTCGAATCATGGAGAAACGTGGGGAGTCCGATTGTTGAAAGCGGCGAGGCGTTGGTTCGGGTCATTGATGACCGTGGCATTAACCAGAGCTATGAAATAACCGCGAGGCAAGATTCCAATATCGTGTTTCGACCCATGTATTTTCCCGGTTGGACTGCTGAAATCAACGGGGAGCCGGTTGTCGTGGAACCAAGCGCCAGCGGAAATTTACTGCTTAAAATCGCTCCGGGCGATTATCGGATAAATCTGAAATTCGCGGACACCCTGCCGCGTCAGGCAGGAAAAATCATTTCAATCCTCAGCTTGTTGATATTTATCTCTCTCTCGATCTGGTTGCGCTATCAATCCGGCAAATCGCTTTCGACTCATAACCAGTAGCAAGCTTAAAGTTTTCCTTTCGTTCGGTTCTACCTTTTCAAACAAACGGCAATGCCATCGCGAATCGGCAGAATGGTTGTAAAGAGATTATCGGCGGTGTAAATCAATCGGTTGAATTCACGCACGCCTGCGGTGTATTGGTCATTTGCCTGGCGCGCGACTCTTCCCGACCACAAGACATTATCCGTAATAAACAAACCACCGCTTCGCACGCGCGGCAAAGCGACGCGAAACGCATCGGGGTATTGATGCTTATCCACATCATTAAAAATCAAATCGAATTCACCCTCGGTTTGTTCAAGCAAATCAATCGCGTCGCCCTGTAGAATTTCTACGCTATCGGCGACCCCTGCGCGTTCGATGTACCCCTGCGCTTCGGCGCAATTTTTTTCGCTGCCGTCGGTGTAATAGACTTTGCCGCCTTCTCCCACCGCGCGCGCCAGCCAGATGGTTGAATAACCGATTGCCGAACCCATCTCGAAAACCCGTTTGGCATTAATCAATTTCGCATACTGATAAATCACTCTCGCCACGGCGGGACCAATAATCGGAATGTCGCGACGCCGTGCCTGCGCTTCCATTTCGGTGAGCACTTCATCGCGCGCGGGCAAAATATCGTAAATGTATTTTTCTACGTCCTCAGCGATAAAACTTTCCATACCGGTAATGCCTCCAAATGTTTGACTGACAGATGTAACTGTCGTCTGTTATGATAACCGTTTATTTTTAGAGGCAAAAACTAAACGATATGCAAACCAGAGAAGATATACGCAATATTGCCATCATCGCGCACGTTGACCACGGTAAAACCACCCTGGTTGACGCGATGTTGAAACAATCAGGATTATTTCGCGCCAACGAAGCAGTCGCCGAACGGGTGATGGATTCGATGGATTTGGAACGCGAACGCGGCATCACCATTATGGCGAAAAACGCTTCGGTGCATTACGGCGACGTGAAAATCAACATTGTTGATACGCCGGGTCACTCGGATTTCGGCGGCGAAGTCGAGCGCGTGTTGAAAATGGTCGATGGCGTGATGTTACTTGTTGACGCCAGCGAAGGACCGCTGCCACAGACGCGCTACGTTTTATCGAAAGCTTTGGGACTCGATCTGCCGGTTATCGCCGTCATCAACAAAATCGACCGGCAGGACGCCCGCGCCGATGAAGTCATCAGCGAAGTATTCGATTTATTCATCGACCTGGATGCTACCGACGAACAGGTCGATTTTCCCACGATTTTCGCCATCGCCCGCAATGGCATCGCCAAATATAAACTTGAAGACGAGAGCGAAGATTTGAAACCGCTCTTTGATGAAATCGTCCGCACCATTCCGCCGCCGGTCGCGCCCATAGATGGCGTCTTGCAGGTGCTGGTCACCAATCTCGATTACGATGATTACGTCGGCAGACTCGCAATCGGTAAAATTTTTTCCGGCACCGTTGCAGTCGGCGATATGGTGTCGCTTTGCAAACTCGATGGTTCGATTCAAAAGACCCGCGTGTCAAAACTCTATGCCTTTGAGGGCTTGAAAAAAACACCGATTGAACGCGCCGAAGCCGGAGAAATCATCGCCCTTGCAGGCATCGAAGACATTTATATCGGCGAAACCATTTCATCGATTGATGACCCGCAACCGTTGCCGAAAATCATCGTTGATGAACCGACGATATCAATGATTTTCGGAGTCAACACTTCGCCGTTTTCAGGCAAAGAAGGCAAATGGGTGACCTCAAGAAAAATTCGCGAACGGCTGGACAAAGAGACGCTCGCCAATGTCGCGATTCGCGTCGAAGACACCGATTCGCCCGACAGTTTCAAAGTTTCGGGGCGCGGCGAATTGCAGCTTGCGATATTAATCGAAATGATGCGGCGCGAAGGTTATGAAGTGCAGGTTTCAAAACCTCAAGTTATCACTCGCGTTGAAGAGGGCAGAAAGCTGGAACCGATTGAACTCGCGGTGGTAGATTGCCCGGAAACTTTTATCGGAGTGGTAACCGAAGCCCTGGGGCGTCGCAAAGGTCGCATGACAAAAATGATTAATCACGGCACCGGGCGTGTACGCATGGAATTTGAAGTGCCGTCGCGCGGGCTGATCGGGTTTCGCAGCGAGTTTCTGACCGATACCAAAGGCACAGGGCTTCTAAATACCATCTTTTTACGTTGGGATGATTGGCAGGGGGCGATTACCCAGCGCATCACGGGTGCCCTGGTTGCAGACCGCGCCGGAGCCGCGACCACTTACGCGCTTTACAATTTGCAGGAACGCGGCGAACTTTTCGTCAAACCGTCGACAGCAGTTTATGAAGGCATGATTGTCGGTGAAAACTCGCGCGACGTGGATATGGATGTGAATGTCGTGCGCGAGAAAAAACTAACCAATATGCGGGCTTCGACCGCCGATGAAGCGATGCGATTGGTGCCGTTTCGTGTGCTTTCGTTGGAACAGGCGTTGGAATTTATTCGCGAAGATGAACTCGTAGAAGTGACGCCGGAATCGATTCGCATGCGCAAGAAAATTCTTGCATCAAACTTTCGTCCGAAAGGCAAGAGTACGGAATAAGCACTACGCAGTTGGCAGTAGACAGAAGACGAGTTTTTAACAGAAAGAAAAAGTGATGATTGAGATTAACCGGGAGCCTTCGATTAAAGTCGGGTTAATGAGCGGGGCGCAAAGCGTGCGCTTTGAGTTGCTGGGACAATTTCAAACGAAAAGCGGCGAAACGGTTGAGGCGGGCGAGTATGTTGCCACGCTCAGTAATGGTGAAATTGTGATTAATGGCGCAGGCGAACTCACCGGCACAACGATTCAGTTCTCACCTGTGGATTTCGCGGCTTGCCGGTTTAAAGTTTTCGATGTCGTCATCGGCATTAATTTTCACTGGGAACGCAAAGAAACCCAGGTGTTTCAAGGCGCTTTGAAATTAATCGCCTACTCAGGCGGATTGACGATTATCAATAAACTGCCGCTCGAATCCTATCTCATCAGCGTGATTTCTTCGGAGATGAATGCCAATTGCCCGCCGGAACTCCTGCGCGCGCATGCGATTGTGTCGCGCAGTTGGTTGCTTGCGCAGCTTGAAAATGCCAGACGTATTGACGGGGAACCCTCGACCTTGAGCGGTTTTGCAAATGAAGATGTGCAAGGTGAAGTTGAAGAAATCATCAAATGGTATGACCGCGAAAATCATGCGAGTTTCGATGTCTGCGCGGACGACCATTGCCAGCGTTATCAAGGAGTGACGAAAATTTTTTCTGAGGAAGCGATGAACGCCGTTCAAGATACACGCGGCAACGTTCTTGTCTATGATGAAACGATTTGCGATGCGCGCTATTCAAAAAGTTGCGGAGGGATGAGCGAAGTTTATCGCGCTGCCTGGGAAGATAAAGAGATTGCCTACCTCACGGCGGTGTATGACTGGCTCGGCGATAAAGAAGATTACGCGATACCCTTGACCGACGAAACCAATGCCAAAGCCTGGATTACCGCAGAGCCATTAGCCTATTGCAACACCAAATCGAAAACCCTGCTTGCGCGCATCCTGCCGGGATTTGATCAGGAGACTATGGATTTTTATCGCTGGCGTGTGGGCTATACACAGGAAGAGATTCAGGAGTTGCTGAGAAGCCGCACCGGCATTGATTTCGGCAGTATCATTTCACTTGCAGCCATCGAACGCGGCGAATCCGGGCGCATCATTAAATTGAAAATTACCGGAACCAAGCGAACCGTAATTATCGGGAAAGAGTTGGAAATTCGCCGCGCCTTGTCGCGTTCGCACCTTTACAGTTCGGCATTCGTCGTGCGGGTAGAACAAAATGAAACGTCCGCATACCCCGACAGCTTTGAACTGATTGGCGCAGGTTGGGGACACGGCGTCGGGCTTTGTCAAATCGGCGCAGCGGTGATGGCTGATGCCGGATTCAACCATCAACAAATCCTCGCGCATTATTTCAAAAACACCGAACTGCAAACCCTCTATTAAAAAACTCAGGGTCGCGGATTTTGATAGGGCTGTGGAATCGTCGCTTTGTTTGGCGGTTCATGCGGCGGAATCGCGCGTTTATTGCGCGAATTCAAATAGCTCTGACATTTTTCCATGCCCAGCCGAATGCGACTCTCATAAACCGGCGAAGGGTTGCGCGAAAGCGCCATCTCGAACAGCCTGAAGGCGCGATCCTGATCGCCATCCGTTAAAGCGGTTTCTGCGCCTTGAATGCAGGCGCGCACCGACAGCGGATCATTTGGGCAGGCTTTTGCCAATCGCTCGTATTCAAACCCGGCTTCGCGCACCATGCCGATTTCGCGCAGGTATTCGCAAATCGACATCCAATCGCGCACAGGTAATCTGACGTTCACCGCATCTTCGGGAAACCCTGAAAGCAGACTGTCATAAATATAGAGCGCCGATTCTTTATCGTTGTTGGCAATGTGTAATCGAATGACTGAGGCATAAGCATCGTTCATCAGGTTATAGCGTTCGGTTCGCTGGTAAACCTGCGCCAGTGTCATCAGCGCATCGACATCATTCGGGCGATTCATCAAGTGGGCTTTCAAGGTTTGTTCCGCGCCATAAGCGTTGCCTTGATCCATCATATCGAGTGCCTGGGTAACGGCGGCTGACCCGGTGAAAGAGATTTTGGCTTCGATAGCGGGATTGATGTATTTCTCTTCGATGCTGGCTTTTTTAATGACAAAAGCGAAAGCCACGCCGAAAAGGAATCCGGCGATGTGAACGGAATGCGCGACATTCGAGACCACGCCTGATTTTTTGAAATACCAGACCATCAATAAATCAACCAGAAATAGATAAGGCAAAAATACATAAGCTGGAAGGTGGATAATGCCCCAGGGCTTTTTCCTCATCATAAAGATCAGCCACCAGAACGCCAGAATTAAATAGCCGACACGTATGCGGGTTTTGTAGAGGCGAATGAGAAATGCCCCCATCACGCCGCTGATTGCGCCTGATGCGCCGATTAACGGAACATTGCTGGGACTAAAGACAAACGGCAAGCAGGAAACGATGCAAGCGCCGAGGTAAAAGCCTAAAAAGAGGCCCCGTCCCCAGAGGTCTTCGAGACTGAAGGCGACTGCAAAAAAGAAAATCATGTTACCGAACAGATGCAACAAGCCGCCGTGCATAAAGGCATAGGAAAGCAGTTGATGAATTTTCCAGTTGCCGTTTGGCGCAAGCCCCAGTTTGAATGACAGGTTATCGGCAAGGGCGCTTTTAAATTCCAAAAATTTTTCATCAAGCGAAATGCGCGCATTGATTTCATTGATTTTTTTTAACGCATCCAGGTTTGTCGATTCATCTTCATAACCCAACCCATACTCATTCAACTCTTCTTCATCCAGATACTTCAGCATTGGGGCGTCTTCCAATTCTTCTTTGGTTGCCAGTCCCAGTTCAATGAGTTGGGTTTTTATCTTTTCGTCTTTTAATAACTTGGGATTTTTTTGTAAAACCTCAATGATACCGTCCTGTGCGTTTTGCAGACGTTGCATCTGAGCATTGATAATGGGCGCGGTGCCGAAATAGATAAGCACGTTGATGATAATCAGACCGAAGGTTACCCAGGGCAATCTTCTGACGGTGGAGTTTTCATTGCCAAGCGGCACCATGAAAAAAAAGCTTTGAATAATGACGACCAGTAACAGCAGCAACCCTAAAATGACATCAAGCGGTAACATATGAAATTTCCTTCTGATGGTTTTTATTCTTGAGGGCAGGGATTTTCGCTAAGGCAAAAATAGCTTATTTTGCGCCCAGATTACCAAACCAGGGTAAGGTGAACAATAGTTTTATAAGCGATAAGTTTTTTTGTGGTTGGCGCGGTTTTTCAGCATTGAAATGAGATTTGCACTTAGCACAAAACCTCGAGTCACGTATAATCAAACTTCACCAAAGGCAATCAGGCAGTGAGCATGACACAAAACCTCGTCTATAAATCAAAAACCACTTGGGCAAATGGAGGTGTCCGTCAAAGTCCACGGGCTTTGTAAAACAACGATTATGAATGTTCTGGCAGTTGATACAGGTTATTCTGCGACCAAAATTTATTCGGAAACCAAAAGCGGGCGCAAGACGCTGATCTTTCCGTCGGTCATCGGTCCTGCTGAATTCGGCGAAGATTTCCTCGGCACCATGCAAGATAACTTCATCGCCGAACTGAGCCTCTATCCGGGCAAAATTCGCAACTTCGGCGAAACCGCCATTCGTCTCAATCGCGGCGGCGAAGTCTCGGCAGACCGCGATATGTTCACTAAACATTACAACCCGGCGCTCACCATCGCGGGCATCGCGCGCTTTATGACCGAAAAAGAGGTGCCTGCGCTGGATGTGCTGGTCGTCGGACTTCCGGTCAATTTCTTCGCTTCGCAAAAAGAGTTGTTGATTGAAAAACTCAAAGGCGAACACGTCGTCAAACTTTACAAAATCAATGGCAGCATCGCCCACGAAGTGAAATTCAACCTCAAAGACATTCTGGTGTTGCCGCAAGGTTATGGCTCATATCTGAGCTACGTCTTAGACCGCGACGGGCATAAAATCGCCGACCGCATCGTGCCGACGGCGGTGATTGATGGCGGCGAAAAGACTATTGATATTGTTGCTGCCGACGGGCGTTATATTCACACGGTTTCAAAATCTATACCGTCATCGCTCGATGCGGTTTATCACGATTTGCAACGCGAGATTGATGCGAAATATGACGATTATCTCGAACGCAGCACCATCGAGCAGTACATTCGCAGCAAAACCCCCTATGTGACGCCGCTGGGCGAAGCGGTTGACCTTGAAGAGATGCGCAAACAGGTGCTCGAAAAACATATGCCCGAAATCATCAACCGCATACAGATGACCGTGCGTTCGATGCGCCCGCAAAAAGTCCTGGTCGCGGGCGGTTCCGGCGATATGTTGTTTGAAGGCATCAAAGCGGTTTTCCCCTCAGCCGAAAAGGTCGAATCCATGATTTTTTCAAACGCCGTCGGCTATTTCCGTTATGGCTTGCTCAGACAAACCAACGAAGATGCATAACCTATCGCGCCTTACCGATGAGAAGGATATTTGGTGAGGTATCCATGTTAGAGTCAGAGCATCTAAAGCATTTGATATATTTCCCGGATAATGCCCGTTTGTTGATACAAGCTGGCATTTCATCCTGTCAAAGCCATTACAGCCTGCAAGTTCTTTTTCGATTTAAAGGCTTGGATTCAGTTCACTTTTATCTGAATGAAAAAATTCATGAGGAATTCTATGAACACCTGCGGATTAGCGGCTTGAGTAATTGGCAAGAGGTAACCGGGTTAGTTTCGGAATTAGCGCAGATTATCCAAAAGGAAGAATCGGAATCCGAGAGTTTTACGACAGCGCATTTTTATGCTGAAGTGAAATGGGAATATCACCATTCAACCAAAGAGGTTGGCGCAGTGTCATATGACACCCATAGCGTTGATATTTTGGATAAGTTGGAAGGTTTGCGGGAGGAAGGTGGAAACCTTTCGGAAATTAAGCTGCTGGAAAAACAACTCGAAGCGGGCTGGCATCAAAAAGCCATTGTGATTTTGCACCTGCTTGAGCGATTTGTGAAAAGTAAGAAAACCTATGCCTGAAATTTATGTCAGCACCGATGTTGAAACCGATGGCCCGATTCCGGGAATCAACTCCATGCTCAGTTTTGCCTCTGCCGCTTATACCGTAGACAAAACTTTAATTGCCACTTTTGAAGCCAATCTCGAAACCCTGCCCGAAGCCAACCCTAATCCTGAAACGATGGCTTGGTGGAAAACCCAGCCCGAAGCCTGGGAAGCCTGTCGCAAAAATTTGCAATCGCCGGAAAAAGCTATTCGCCAATATTTCAACTGGTTGAAAAGTTTGCCCGGCAAACCCGTGTTTGTCGGCTATCCGGTGGTATTCGATTTTATGTGGATGTACTGGTATTTGATTCGCTTTATGGGTGAAAGCCCGTTTTCGTTTTCCGCGCTCGACATTAAAAGTTACGCGATGGCGATGATGAAAAGCGAATTTACCGAAACTACGAAACGCGCCATGCCGCGCCGCTGGTTTGATCGCTTGCCGCATACGCATCAGGCGCTTGATGATGCGCTCGAACAGGGCGCGCTGTTTTGCAATATGCTCAAGGAGAGTCGGGAGTCTTAAAATCTGGCGGCTCGCTATGCTCGCAGTCTTGCGAGTCTTGCAAGTCTTGCGAGTCTGACGAGTTTGGCGAATTGAAATTGTTAAGTGTGAATAAAAATCATCGGTAGGTTGAAAATCGAAATGGCTGATTCTGAAATGGAATTGAAGAACCGAACGAGCGATAAACTGAAGGATTCGCCGGACTCGCCAGACTGCGAGCAGAGCGAACCGCTAGACTTTAAAAGAAGCGAGCGAATCGATTTATCAACCCTGGTCAGCCTGTCAGATTTTGAACTGGCGGTGAAAGATTTTATTTCGCCGATGGCTTATGAATATCTCCTGGCAGGCGCAAGCGATGAAGTCACACTCGGTTGGAATCGCCAGTCGTTCAACAACCTGCGCCTTCGTCCACGAGTGCTCATTGATGTTTCGGAAATTGATACGAATGTGAGGTTACTTGGTGAACGCTTGCCGTTCCCGATTCTGCTTGCGCCCTGCGCTTATCAACGGCTGTTTCATGAAGAAGGTGAACTCGCGACGGTTCGCGGCGCAAATCAGGCTAAGGCGATTTTTACCTTGAGCACCATGGGAACCACGAGCGTTGAAGCAGTGGTTCAGGAAGCAACGAATGCGGTCTGGTTTCAACTCTATGTTCAACGCGATAAGGCATTCACCAAATCGATCATCCAGCGTGTCGAAGACGCGGGTGTGAAAGCATTGATGATAACTGTCGATACGCCGGTCATCGGCACGCGCAATCGCGAAACCCGTATTAAATTTCAACTGCCGTCGGAATTTGAACGCCCGCAACTGAGCGGTTTCAAGTGGGACGATTCGACCACCCATCGCCCACGCGACGGTGAAATTTACAGTTCACTGTTTGACCCAAAATTAAATTGGAAAGATGTTGAATGGATGTGTTCGTTTGCCCGCGTTCCGGTTTTATTAAAAGGCATTTTAAATCCCGATGACGCGGCGATTGCCTGTGATTCGGGCGTTGCGGGCGTCATCGTTTCCAATCACGGGGCGCGAAATTTGGATACCGTGCCCGCAGCGATTGATGCGCTACCGGAAGTGGTCGAACGCATCGCCGGGCGAATGCCGGTGTTGATGGATGGCGGCGTGCGACGCGGCACTGATGTGTTAAAAGCAATTGCGTTTGGCGCTGATGCGGTGTTTATCGGCAGACCCTACCTTTATGGTTTAGGCGTAGCGGGCGCTGCGGGGGTTGCCAGAGTCATCAACATTTTGCGCAACGAATTTGAAATGGCGATGGCACTCACGGGCTGCACGTCGATTGAGAAAATAGGGAAGACGGTTATCTGGTGAGTACAGATAAACTATCTGATTGCCCACCTCTTCGTGTTATAAAAAAACTAACCATAATTTCATAGCTGATTATTACGAGGAGATAATTATGGATAGCTTATTTTTTAACCGTAACAAAATCTTTTGGATGCTAACCTCGGTTATTGTCTTCATTCTTCTTATCTCTTTTTATGTGCTGGACGGAGTTAAATTTGAGGAGCAAGACAGAGCTTTTGAATCAAGCCTTCATTTACCTGGAATCAACCAAATCTTTTTTGGTCATGATCTGATTAAGTTTTCGGACATCACTTCAAAGGTTGAGCAATTTGACCAGGCGACCGGTGGAACCCAATTACTGCATATTCGCGCCACAAAATATATTGAAATGGGCACCATCATTTCGGTAATTCGCGACATTCAAAAAGCCAGGCATCAGCGAATCGGTTTGCCCACCAGATTTGAAAAAAAACTTGGATGGATGGGATTAATTGACTTTGAAGTTCTGGCATTAACAGAAGGCTGCAATACGCAGAATGAATCGGTGAGGATAGAAGTTAAACGGATAGATGATTCACAAAAACAGGTTTATTTGAATTCTCAATTAACCATGAATGAAGAGATTTTTAATTTGCTCAAACAGGAAACAGATTTTAAGCAAGAGAAGATGATTTCCGTTTATGTTTCGGAAAAGCTCATCTATGAAGATGTGACAGATGTGCTTGATACCGTCAGGCGTGCAGGTGTAAAAGTGATTTGTCTGAAACTGACTGATGATATTCCAGCTTCAAGAAATACTTCATTAAAAAGATGAGCCAAGGGATAAATCCTTTTCCTGATTTAAACCACACCTTAACTCAAAATAATATTTTCTCATTTGAGGAATGCTGCGCATTAATCAATCTCAGCGAAACCGTCGGCTTCCGCGATGCGACGATTGAGGGCGAGTGGGAGGGACCTCGCGGTTTTCTGGTCAGTAACGGCAGGCACAATTATCGCGCTGCGGCTGAGGATTTCAAACTTGCGGATGCCTTGTTTCACCGCCTTCGCCGCATCGTTCCCGAAACCCTGAACGGAAAAACGGTTGTCGGACTCAATGAACGCCTGCGCTTTTATCGCTACACGACGGGGCAAAAATTCGCGCCGCACACCGATGGCTACTTTATGCGTTCGCAAAGCCAGAGAAGTTTGCTCACCTTAATCATCTACCTCAATCAAGATTTTGCTGGCGGCGAAACCTTTTTCTTAAATTCCCAAACCTTGATTGCGCCCGAAACCGGAAAAGTTTTACTATTCGCGCACCAACTCTGGCACGAAGGGTTGCCGGTTTTAAGTGGGACGAAATACATCCTCCGCACCGATGTGATTTACCATTAATGAAAGGGTTTTATGAAAAAGTTTGGAGCCATATTTCTGCTAATCGTTTTTCTTGCTGTACCGATGCCTGCGCAAAAACGCAGCGCCTATTTCAAAGCCGCGTTTGATGCCAACGCCTGGATTCAAGCTTCGGCGATAAAGACCGAACAGGGAACCGCTTGGCCCGCAAATCCGCTCGACCCGAAATCCGTTTCCCGAAATCTCTACAGCGGCACACCGGGCGTCATATTGTTTCTGCTTGAAACCTATCATTCGACCAACAATCAGTACATCCCCGCTTTGCTCGATGCCAAATCGGGCGCGGACTATTTGATGGTGAATCTCGATAAAGAAAAAGAAAACGGTCTCTACACAGGGATTGCCGGAATCGGCTTTGCGCTCACTGAAACTTATAAAGCGTCGAAAGATGACCGCTATCGTCAGGCTGCACTCCGGGTCACGCAAATTTTAAAAGACCGCGCCAATCGCGCCGGCAAAGGCATCGAGTGGAACGATACGACAGACATCATCGCGGGCAGCGCCGGTATCGGATTATTTTTGTTGTACGCCGCAAGAGAACTTGGCGACGGTTCTTTGCAAGGTATTGCCGCAGATGCCGGACGCCGCTTGATTGAACTCGGACAACCGGAAGCGGGCGGCACAAAATGGGCAATGAATAAATCGTTTCCGCGACTAATGCCCAATTTTTCACACGGCACCGCAGGTATCGCTTATTTCTTAGCGACGCTTTATCAGGAAACCAAACAGAAAGAATTTCTTGACGCGGCGCTTGCCGGTGCAACTTATTTGAAAGCCGTAGCCAAAACCGATGGCGACATCTGCATGATTTTTCACAACGAACCGGAAGGCAAAGACCTCTACTATTTGAGTTGGTGTCATGGTCCTGCCGGTACGGCGCGGTTGTTTTATCGATTGTATCAAGTGACCGGCGATAAAGCGTGGATGGAACTGGTGAAAAAATCTGCGCGGGCGATTATGAAAAGCGGCATTCCCGAAAAAGAGACGCCGGGTTATTGGAATAATGTCAGCCAATGTTGCGGCGCGGCAGGAGTCGGCGAATTTTTTCTGAGCCTCTATCAAATCACTAAAGATAAAATCTATCTCGAATTCATCAAGCGGGTGACAGACAATTTGCTGGCGCGTTCGGCAAAAGAGAACAACGGGCTGAAATGGATTCAAGCCGAAAACCGCCGCGACCCTGATGTGCAAATCGCGCAAACCGGCTTTATGCAGGGCGCGGCAGGAATCGGGATGTTTCTATTGCGACTGGATGCCCGCGAGTTGAATCGCAAACCGGGAATCACCTTCCCCGATTCTCCGTTTTAAACTACAAAGCACACGAAATAAAAACGGAACAAACGGATTTGCTTATTCTTGGGAAGAAAACTGCGGTTGATGAAATCACCCAAATATAGCCGCTGGTTTTGACTTGGGCTTTTTGCAAATCGTAGTGGGCTTCAAATTCAGGTTCCGTCTGTTCCGTTATTTCCGTTTGTTCCGTAATCTGCTTGTCTTTTCCGCGTTGCCTTTTTACTCTTGAGGTCTATGTCGAGCGCGGAAATTGCCATTATCGGAGCAGGTCCTGCCGGGGCGCATCTGGCTTCGCGGCTTGCCGCTAAGGGGCGCGAGATTCTGTTATTCGACCCGAAAGGCGCGTGGGAAAAACCCTGTGGCGGTGGCGTTCCGACCCGCGCCCTGCGCGAATTTTCATTTATTCTCGAAAACGCCGATTATCCGCGAAAATTGATTCATCGCGTGACTCTGGTTTCTGCAAACGGTCGCCGGGTTTCAATCGATGTAGATCGCCCGTTCGCTATCTATTCGCGTGAAGTGTTAAACCGCCTGGTGTTGGATAGAGCCATTAATAGCAAAGCCAATTTCATTCGCGCGGCAGTGACGCATTTTGAAAAACAGGGAAACGGTTGGCAACTGGTAACCGATGACGGGCGCGAGTGGTCTGCCAGGTTTTTAGTCGGAGCCGATGGCGCGGCATCGCCTACGAGAAGAAAACTTTTAGGCATTTTTTCCAAACAAGACCTGGCGCTGGCATTTGGTTATAACATCGCGGTTGATGAACCGAGTCAACAGGGTAACCAAGCGGAAGCGGTGACCATTCAATTTCCGCACGCATTTACCGGCTATTTATGGGCTTTTCCGCGACCGGGTGTGATGAATTTCGGGGTCGCTTCCAAACTCGGCGAAAAAACTTCGGATGAACTTCGCGGCTTGCTTGCGGACTTTGTGCGCGGGTATTACGGCGGCAAGATGCCCGAAGAATCCCGCATGAATTTTTTCGGCGCGAAAATTCCAACGCTTGATTTCGCAACCTGGAAAGATTTGCGGGCAAGCGGTGAGGGGTGGGCACTCATTGGTGATGCGGCGGGATTTGCCGACCCGATAACCGGCGAAGGCATTTATTATGCGTTTAAATCTGCGGACGTTCTGGCTGACGTACTGTTGAAAGAAAATTTAGCGAATGCCGCAGCCGCCTATGAAAATAACTGGCAGGAATTTTTTGGCAGGGAACTCAGTCGCGCTTCGCAATTGTTGCCGCGTTTTTATCACGGCAGATTTATGGGGCGTCCGTTTCCGAATGCGGTAATTTTTCTTGCGGCGCATCATCGCGGCGTCAGAAAAGTTTTGGTCGATTGTTTGATTGGTGAGCAGAGTTACATCACCCTGAAACAAGATTTGCTCAGTCGCGCGCATCAGATTTTTTAATTTAAGGCTGATTGAAATTTTGAACTCCGCGTTCTCGGTGAATCCGCTGCACCCTCTGCGGTTAAAAAATACAGGATACCAAACCGCAGAGAGCGGTAAGCTGAGAGGAGAAACCGCTATTTTTCATGCACACTTTTCAGAATCAAGAGATTGAAAATTAAAGAAGGAAACGTGTTGAAGAGATGGCAAAAAACCGCTCTCCGTTATTAATCATTTTTATTACCGTCTTCATTGACCTCATCGGTTTTGGCATTGTTATTCCGGTTTTGCCTTTATACGCCCAGAAATTCGGCGCCTCGGAAACCACTGTCGGATTGCTGCTTGCGGTTTATTCGATGATGCAATTTATTTTCGCGCCGATACTCGGAAAAATCTCCGATAGAGTCGGGCGTCGCCCGGTGTTGCTTGTCAGTTTAATCGGCACCTCCATCGGCTTTTTAATCATGGGGCTTGCCGGTACGTTGTGGCTGTTATTTGTGGCGCGCATCATTGATGGCATCACCGGCGCGAATATCTCAACCGCGCAGGCTTATATTGCGGATGTGACGCCGCCCGAAGACCGCGCCAAATCGATGGGACTCATCGGCGCGGCATTCGGTCTCGGCTTTATCTTCGGTCCCTTCATCGGCGGCGTATTAAGTAAAGTTTCGCTGGGCGCGCCGTTTTACTTTGCGGCATTGCTGGCAGCGGCGAATGCCATCGCATTGTATTTTTTATTGCCGGAAAGTTTATCTGCTGAAAATCGCCATCTGGCAGCCGGTCGCGCGTCGATTCAACAGGTCTTTAAAGAATCGGGCAACTGGCAACTCGGCGCAGTCTTTGCCACGTACTTTTTTGCAACCGTGGCGTTTGCCATGCTCACGGCAACCTTTTCGCTTTTTACCTCGAAAAAATTCAATCTCGACGAAGCGCACAACGGTTATATCTTTGCCAGTCAGGGTGTCATCGGGGTGATTATTCAAGGCGGATTGCTTGGTCGGTTGGTGAAATTGTTCGGTGAAAAGACGCTGACCATCGTGGGAACCGCGTTGTTAGCACTGGGAATGTTTACCATGCCGGTGAGTGACAGCCTCAAGTCTGTGTTGATGGCATGCGCCGCGATTGCGATTGGTAATAGTTTTGTGACGCCGGTGCTCAATGGACTCGCTTCCAAATATGTGAATGCGGCGTGGCAAGGGCGTGTGCTTGGCGCATTGCAATCGGCAGCCAGCCTGGCGCGCATCATCGGTCCGGCGCTTGGCGGCTGGTTACTTATGAGTGATGCGAGCCGTCAGGTAGCGCGTTATGGCATCACGCCTTTCTGGGTGAGCGGCGCGATTATGATTATCGCGTTTATACTGGCTTTGACCTTGCGCTCGAATGTCACAACCGTTGCCGAAGTTCCGGCGCGTCAAGAGGGATAAGATGTATCGATTGAGTGTGTGGATTCATATCGTGATGGCATCAATCTGGGTCGGCGGATTGATTTACACCATGACTGCGGTGATTCCTTTTGCTCTCAGTTTGAGCAAAGAAGAACGCCAGCCGATATTGCGCGGACTCGCCCGACGGTTCAGAAGAATCGGTTGGTCGGCGATTGGTATTTTGATCATCACGGGTTTGGTCAACATTTTTTATCGAACCATAGATTATCAAGTGAATTCAGTCGGTGGAATCAAATCGGTAGCCGGAAGCATCCGCTACGATGAATCGTTTATGAAATGGCTTGCAGTTAAATTGATTCTCGTCGTCTTGATGGTTGCTTTAATGCTCTTTCACGACATCACCAGTCTTCGCGATGCCAAACGTCACGCGGGGCAAGAAGGCTCGCCGCCGCATAACCGCGCAGGCTCGATTGCCGCCGCGCTTGCCACTCTGCTTGCCATCATCATTGTCTACGTGTCGGTGAGACTGGTTCGCGGTTGATTTATTGACCTGTTTTATAGCGTCACCTGTTAGGATGGTTAAAACAAGATTTGGCGAACCTTTTGGCGTAATCGTTCAAGCTCGCTTGAATTATGTTTCAGGAGGTTATGGTTCCAAAGTATGTAAGTGTCGTTCCGACAATCCTGTGCGAGTGCCATCCCCATAATTTCCAGAGAGCGGCGTTCGTTTCTACTTAAATCTTCAGGTTCGCTCAATACTCCAAGAACAAAGACTCGGTCTTTCAATTCATTTGGAACCACCTTTTCCGCTTGGTTTAAACGTTCAAGTTGGTGATCAAAGTCAATTAACAACACCAAGAAGCGTTGAGGAAATCGTTGCATATCGCGGATATGATCATTCTTGAAACATTCCAGGACTTTGAGCCACCCGCCCGCAACCGGAAGCGCCTGCATTTGCCGATAACGATTCTGAGCCACCTCTTGATGAAAGCCGTTTGCCAAATCGCTGTTAGCATCGTCTTCTGGAAGTACAAAAATATGCGAGAGATGTTTATTGACGCTCATAATTCTAAGTCGCCCCGAATAAGCGCATTGATTAGATCACCGTTGATTTGGAGTTGACTAAGTGGACGAAGGATTGTCGGTTCAAGATGGCTTCTTCTGTGGAGAACGAAGATATTCTCTTTAGAAAAACGACGGATGGCTTCGGGGTTGTGCGATGTGGCAATAAGTTGACCGCCGGAATGAAACGCGCTCCGAAGCGCCATGACAAAATGACCAACTTCATCCAATGCGAGATAGTTGTCAGGTTCATCCCAGAAACAGAGTACGGGACCATACGCGTGGTTTGCGGCAAGCACTAAAGCGCAAATCATGAAACATTTCTCGCCATCAGACAAATCTGCGAAAGGTATCTTGAATCTCCCTAATTCGTTGGAAAACCGAACCTCAAGGCTGCGAAAGTCTTTGCTACTTCCGCGATTCTCCAAATCTTTCAGATCAGGCATTACTTGCTTGAGATATTCGTCAATCCTGGTATAGGCTGATGGATATTGCAGGGTTAAAGCCGAAAACCACGCGCCGAAATCGGTAACCTGAGAATTCGGTTCCAGTGTTTCTTGTTCAGAGTCTCCCGTAATTAAGCTTGGCATCGGTCGAAGAATAAGCATTCGCGCAAGCCATCGTTTGAATATAAACAGAGGATCCTTTTCTGACCATTCCTGCACTATCGGTAGAGCTGCTCTATGCCAATCAATAAGAAACCTCGCCTCTTTCTCCTGTTCTCCTTGTCCTGTTCTGGCAAGATGCACTTGTGCTCCTTTGCGGGTGAAAACGGGGTTACCACCGACCATAAGATTTTCTTCACGTATCCGCAATTCCTTGAAATCCTGAATCATGCCCAGCGAAAATAAAAGCCTGTCGTTCTACCATTGAACAGAAGGTTCAGATATTTTGGAGATTCTCGCAGCAAATTCAACCCAACCTGCACCCACGACAAAACTCGCTGCCGCTTTT